>NZHJ01000015.1 GCA_002691265.1 Flavobacteriaceae bacterium
GGCCACGGAGACTGTCATGAAAGGGTCTGCTCGTTCGTTCAGGGGACTCGTCTCCGCCGCGACACGAAGGGCATGGATATGTTGCATCATTTGTCCAAACATCTTCAGTTTCAAAGCTATCCGTCCAAGGAATAGATTCACTTGAACTAGCAGCTTCAGTATATACAAATGTGAACGAATCTAAGTGAAGATTTTGTGCTAAACCTGCATTCGCTGCACCGTTTTTGTAAACCTGAATTTTGTAGTTGTTAACATTTTCNTTTACCCANGTACCAGTTGTTTCAGTCCATTCACCNNTAGCACCNGTNTTACCTTCTNCCAAGTNNACTNCTAAAACATTATCCCAACCACCGTCGGCATTTTGTTCTTTAATTGTAAANTTTGGTGCACCTTCAGTGTAGTCAATTGACCCACCAGTCCATCTGTGAAAGAAAGAATAAGTGTAAGTACCTAGTGCTAATTCACCAACTTCTTGAGCAATAAACTCACCGGCAGAACCATTAGTTTTATAGGATTTAAACATTCTGTCTCCAGAATGAGTTGGNCCATGTNCNNNTNTTCGNAGGNGCATAATTTAATCCTGCTGCCGAAGTCCATCCACACTCAGTTGAACCATCATAGGTTCCACCAGGACTTCCGTTATTACCGGTAGAAAAACAACCACCACCGGAACCAGTCGCTCCACTAGTAGTGTCAACCATACCGTTGCTGTTCGCAAGTAAGTCGTCACCGACATTTTGCGAGTTTAAGTTAAGACTAACTAAAAGTAGGAAGGAGAAGAATATTCCCTGCCATAATTTTATGTTAGTTAAAAATTGAGTAGTTTTCATCATAAATTTAGTTTTTGATTATTAAATACTTTTTTTATGCGCACTCCAAGATTTCATTTTATCTTCTCCGAGTACCGCATTGAGCTTTCCCCACAATCTATTTTGAAGTTTCTTTAGTTCAGCTCTCATCATCGGTTTATCAGAGTTATAGGAAGTACGAATTCTTTGAGCATCAATAAATCTTTTGAGTTGAATATGATAAATCTTTTCAGATGTTTCTTCATCCAAAGATAAAACCATAGTCATTTCATCAGAGATTTTCTTTGCTCTGTCAGTAAGACCATTCTGCGAATAAACAGAAAGCGAAAACGTTAAAGAAAAAAATAAAATGTAAAGTTTCCTCATAAAAAATCAATATAGCTTGTAATATAATAAAATTTATATATTAATCAAGAATAATATAATTTTTATTTAATATTATTTTCATTTTCTTAAAATAGGTGGGGTTCAATTAAAAAAAATTTAATTTTTAATGAAAAGAATTGATAATTTTTAAAGGATTATCCTTCCATGTGATTCCTGGTTGCCATTTTGGAGCTTTTACTTTTGAAAGGTATTTATCCAGTGCTTTTTCTAATCTTTTACTTAATTTCTTATTAATTAATTTTCCTTTTAAGTAAATTTTTGAAAGATCAATGCTTTCACTTATATCATTATTAACATCAAATAAGTTAATATTATTGTTATCATAAAACTTTATCAGTTTATAATTGTCAACTATTATAGCAGAGTGGGCTCTTTCTGAAGCAATTTTATTTTCATAAGGCACATGAAAAATTAATCCTTTTGTTTTCCTAAACACTTTATCACTTTTATTGAATAATAATTTCTTAAAACTACCACCATCCAAGTTCTTTCTTTTAAATATTTTGTTTCCTGCAATATCTGAAATTGTTGGCAATAAATCTGAAAATGAAATTGGTGTATCTATATATCTTCTTTCATTAATCCCAGGCCCCATAACAATAAAAGGAACTCTTATACCACCTTCCATTGCATCCCATTTTCCCCTTTGTAAAGGAAAATTATAACTTTGTTTATAATACTTTCTTGGAATTATGATGGGAACTGATCCGTTATCCGAAGTATATATTACATAAGTGTTTTCAGTAAGGTTAAGTTCTTCAAGTTTATTTAATATCAACCCTACACTTTCATCTAAATCAAAAGTCATAGCTGCAAGACCTAAATTATTGTGTATTTCACCAGGATTCTTGTTTTTAAATTTTTTGTATGTTTCTTTTCTTGCTAGAATATCTGAGTGAATAGCATAATGAGAAATTTGAAGAAAAAAGGGTGTGTTATTATGTTTACTTTCTTCAATAAAATTTATTGCTCTTTTTGTTATACTAAAGATTTTTTTTGGATCTGATGATTCGTTGTTGCTCCACTGAAGTTTATTAGAATTATAATTAAAAACACCGTCTTTATTTTTTGTTGGTCCATCACTCTGGTCATAACCAACATTCTCTGGTGTAGAATCCATACCCCATTTTCCAAAATGTGCGGATCTATATTCCGAATTAATTTCTTTTAGTTGCTTTGGAATTGAAAGTTTCTTGTGATCAATGTGATCGGTGTTCATTCCAACTCTAATCATTTTTAGTCTTGCCGGAGTTTGACCAAATTGAATGCTATATCTAGAGGGTGCACATACAGGTGCACCTGCGTATGCATTTGAAAATATGACACCATTTTCAGCAATTCTTTCAATGTTGGGAGTTTCATAAAAGTCACTCTTAGATAAATCATTATCATTTATCATTTTTACAGATGTNCCATTCCAACCTTGGTCATCTGCTAGAATGAGAATAAAATTAAGATGAGTGTTGTTTGTTTGTAAATGTGTAAACTGATAAAATAAAAGGAATATCGAAAATAAAATCTGTTTTAGCATGCACCTAATCTATTTCACTATTGGTTGACGTTTCAATAATAGGTATAGGCCATGTGTAGTCTTCAGCCTGTCTAGCTCCGTCAGTTTCACCGTAAACAAATCTGCAATATTGGTCATACACTCCAAATCTGGTTAAATCAAAAAACCTGTGCCCCTCCATATAAAGTTCAACAGCTCTTTCTCTTAAAATTTCCTCTCTAAATTGTGTTATGGACATTGATGAATAGTCTATTTCATTCATTTCGACTCTAGATCTTAATATGTTAATGTCTGTATTTGCTGCTGAAGGATCAGAAAGAATTTCTGCACTTGCTTCAGCTCTCATCAAATATACATCAGCAAGTCTTATTACGTGCCAATTTTGTCTACTTGTGTATTCGGTAGTAGCTTCAGTATCAATATATTTTGCAGTCCATACTTGCCAAAGTGTTCCCAAGTTATTTCCTGTTTCAAGATTTGTTGGTATATAGCCAGTACTCCATGGATTAATATTGAATTGTCTGGTGGCAGTTTCATATTGTGTAATAATTGAATTTTGATATCTATTGTCAAACTTATCAATCATATTATTGATAAATAATGGTTTTAACTTGTTATTTCCCCCAAATCCACTTCCTGAAAGACCTGCATTTCTTGGTGTAAAAAGATTTGATACTGCAGTTCCTTGACCGGTTAGTGAAGACCCTTGCACATCAAAAATCATTTCTTGATTATTACCATTATCTGCATCAAAAATTGAAACCCAATCATCTAAAGAGGATGAAAGACTAAAACCTTGTCCAGAAATTGCAGCATCACATTGGTCTTTTGCGTATTGATAATAATTTTGATAGGTTTCTGGGAATTCTAAATAATGTTCATTTCCAAGAATTCCATCTGAGGCAGTTCTTTTACATGATGCTATTCTGGTGTAAACTTTAGCCAGTAGGGCATGAGCAGCAGTGTTAGTTGCTCTTCCTAGGTCATTAATATAATTACCTCTTGATTCATTTCTGCCCCAGCAGTGCATAGATGCATAGTTTAGATCATCAATAATTGAATCATAAATTTCAACAATTGAGGATACTGCGAGACCTTGATCATCACCAGCTTCGACTGGTATAGTTCTTAATGGTACTTCCCCAAAACATCTAACTAAATTGAAATAGTGGAGGGCTCTAAGAAATTTTGCTTCTCCAATAATTCTATTTTTCAATTCTTCGTCCATTTCAATTTCAGGCACATTAGCAATTACATTGTTTGCATCCCTTATTCCTAAGTATAACTCCTTCCACAAATTATTTAAGCTTTGATTTGTGGAGGTTACAATTCCTCTTTTAAACTCGTTATAAAGATATGTTGATAGTCCTTGATCTGATGAAGCAAAAAGGGTAGGCATGAATTGTTGCTTATAATACCCCATTCCACTTTTCAGTCTTGCATAAGCAGCTGTTAATGCTGCAAGAGCATCNGTTTCATTTTGATAAAAATTCTCAGTACTAGGCTGAGTTAATGGATTTTCATCTAGTACATTACATGAGCTGATCGTAAAAAAGACCAGTAAAATCGATAAGTGATATTTTAAATTTTTCATATTCTAGTAATTCAATTTTAAACCAACTAATAATGATCTTGTACCTGGATAAGTTCCAAAGTCAACACCTCTTTTTTGGGGGTTTTTTGTGTAGGTTCTAACCTCAGGATCATAACCTGGATAATCTGTCCAAACAATTAAATTTTGACCAGCCAAATAGATCCTCATATTTTTACCNTTCTTTAGATCAAAATTATAACCAATATTAATATTCTTTAATCTTATGAATGATCCATCATAGATATTTCTATCTGATGAAATTGCTCTNGAACCTGTTTCTATCATTGCACCTGGATGAATTGCTGAAGTCAAATTTCCAATAGTTTCATCATAAACATAATTTCCGTTTTCGTATGTTAGAGGAGCTATCCAAGAATTTGCATAGGAAGAGCTTAAAATATTTGTAGTTTTTTGAAGTCCACTTAACTGCCAAGAATCAACCCAAAATAAATCACCACCCTTTTGACCTGTAAATAAAATATTAGCATCCCAATTCTTATAAGTAAAATTATTTGAAATAGAGTAGGTNAAGTCTGGATTAGGATCCCCAATTTTTACATAATCATCAAAGTTTATTTCTTGNATTTCTAANGGCTGACCTGANTCATCNACTTCNACATNATGATTTATGTATTTAATTTCGCCGGGAGCTGCTCCAGCAATTCCGCTTGCATTNGCTTCTTCCCANGATGAGTANACNCCNTCAGTTTCTGCACCCCAGTAAATTCCAAGTGGTTGATCAACCATAAATANGATAGGATATGCCTGAGANAATCCAATTGAAGGGCCTAATTGAAAGTCTAAATTAGAATTTAATTTTTTTAACTTATTTCTATTAATCCCAACATTGGCATTAAATGTCCAGTTTAAATCATTTTTATTTATAATAATTCCTTCAATATTAAAATCTACTCCTTTATTTTCTACTTCTCCAAAATTGTCTACTCTGCTTGTGTAGCCATTGGAAGGGGGTAGTTGAACATATTGTAGAAGGTCATGGGTTAACTTGTGATACAAATCAACCGTTAAATTTAGCTTAGAGTCGTAAAGACCTAAATCTACTCCAAAATTAAATTGATCTGTAGTTTCCCAAGTTAAATCATCATTAGCTAAATTTGACTCATAAAATCCNGTTATTATTTCATCATTAAAATTGTATCTAATTGGTGTCATCAATGCAAGAGACTGATAAGGGTTAATAGGATTACTACCTATTTTACCGTAGGATAACCTAAATTTTAATTCATTTAAGTTCTCATATTTTTCAAATAATTTTTCTTTTGACGCAAACCAGGAAAATGCGACAGAAGGGAAAATTGCACTCTTTTTGTTTGTAGCAAATTTGGAAGATGCATCAAGTCTTGCATTGATATCTACAAAGTATTTTCTCTTGTAATTATAACCTACACGAAATAATGTTGAAAGTAAACCCACTTCCCTAAACTGAGTTATTGGGACTAAAATTTCTTCTGCAGAGGTAAAATTATAAAATGATGTAGCGTCTGTTCCAAATCCTCTAGCTTTATTAAATATTGATCTAATTTCATTTTTTTCAAAAGTACCTACCAGTGTTGCATCAATTCTATGATTTTCAAATCTATTTCTATATCGAAGATTGGCTTCTGCATACAATTTACTATTCTCTAAAAAAGCTTGAGATGCTTCTCCATTTGTATTTCTTCCTCTTGTTGTGTTGAGTGGATAATAATTATCTCTGTTACTTTTTTGAAAATTATATGATCCCTTTAATGTTCCAGTTAATTTTGGTGTGATTTTTCCAACAAGCTGAATTGTTTGTCTAAAAGATGTGGACTCTTTGATATCCATTACATATCTAGCTAATGTATATGGGTTTGAAACAACATTTCCTTCATTTAGAGCAGCGTAAATATCATCATCTTGACCAGGTTCTAATAAAGAAAAAATTGGTTGAAATTGTAAGGCTTGGGACACAACACCTCTTTGTTGGAAAATTTCACCGTTTCCAACCGAGGCTGCATTTCCTTTTTTATGTGTGAAATAAGTTTTGGAATAAACATCAATTTTATCATTAAATGCTTTTCTTTTAGCATTCATATTATAATTAATTGTCTTATTATTGGAATTTATGATCACACCTTCTTGGTTGTTGATCCCAAGACCCATAGAAATATTCCTTTTAAAATTTCCACCCCTATAATTTAAATTATATCTATTGCTTAATGCCACCCTGTATGTTTCGTCTTGCCAATTTGTGTTGACCCCTGTTGATTGTGGATAGGGTAGTTCATATTCAATTATTTCAGGGAAATTACTGGTGTTTATAGTTTGACTTCCATCAAAAGGTCCTCCGATTCTGTTAGGATCAGTTATTTCCTTAAAAATTTGATTTAGCACTCTTTGATTCATATAACTTTCAAATCCAAGACCATCTAAAACATTAATATTATTTCTTACAGTTGTTGCATAGCTCTCGTAGCTAACAGAAATTTTATCTGCACCATCTTCATCATTAGCAGTTTTAGTAGTAATCAAGATAACACCATTTGCTCCCCTGGCGCCATATATAGCTGTTGCTGCAGCATCTTTGAGTACTTCTATTTTATCAATATCATTAGGATTAATAAAACTAAGTGAACTTTGTGACTCTCCACTACCATCCATTCCTTGTGCATCTGTAAGAGGGTCAACCGGTATTCCATCTAATACATACAAGGGCTGAGTTCCACCTAAAATTGAATTGGTTCCCCTGATTGAAATTCCAGATCCACCACCCGGCTCAGAACTTTCAGATACCACAAGTCCAGAAACTTGTCCCTGTAATATACTTTCTACACTTCCACTTCTGTTTTTTTCAAGTTGTTCAGATTTTATCTGAGTTATTGATCCAGATAAATCTTTCTCACTAATATCAAAATAACCTACACTCACGGTGACTTCATCAAGTTCGTTAAGATCAGTCTCTAAATAAACAGTGATTGGCGAGGTTATTATAGGTAACTCAATCGTTTTCTTTCCGATGTAAGAAATTTGAATATTGTCCCCAATTTTTAATAAAATTTCAAAATTTCCATCAAAATCTGAGATAACTCCTAATTCAGATCCAACCACCTGAATTGTTGCACCAGCAAGAGGAATATCAGTTTCTTTTTCAAAAATCTGACCTTTTAAATTTAATTCTTGAGATATAAGATTTATAGAAAATAAAAGTGTTAAGTATAAAATGTATTTTTTCATCGTTGTTTTTTAATCTGGGTTTTTAACCACCAGTCTCTGTCTGGATTGTACTTGTATTTTTTTTGTAATCTTTTTGATTCAATCCTCAATTCTTTTTCAATTTCGTCATAATCTTCATCGTTTATTAAATTATTCATTTCACCTGGATCATTTATTAAATCGTAAAGCTCATCAATATCATTTCCCAAAAAATTATCAACTAATTTAAAGTTTTTTGTTCTAACAGCTAATTGATCTGGACCGGCATACGGCCATGCATCATCAACATAATATTCGAACAATATTGATTTTCTCCATTTTTTCACGTTTTTCCCTTTAATTAGATCCAGCATTGATTCACCTTGCATGTACTCAGGTTTATTTATCCCGGCAAAATCTAAAATAGTTGGTGCTAAATCAATATTTAAACATTGTTCACTTACCTCTGAATTTTTTTTAATAAGTTTTGGATATCTGATAATCATTGGAACCCTAATAGAATTTTCATAAGCAAGTCTCTTGTCTTTAAATGTATGTTCGCCCATAAAGTAACCATTATCACTACTGTATATAATTACCGTATTATCTAACTCACCAATTTTTTCAAGAGTCTCAATTACTTTCCCAAGTGATTCATCAACTGCAATCAAGCTTCTCAGTAATTGCATATTTTTATACTTATTTATTGGCCATTTTTTTTCTTTTAGAGTTTCAGGAATTTCGTCACCTTCATTCCACTTAAATCCAAAAGTTTTTCTTCTTTGCCATTCTGGTTTTCCTTCGAATGTTTCTTTATGCATATTATGAGGTGGTTCAGGAAGTTTTTCACCTTTAAACAACTCTTTGTGTCTTGGTGCTGGAAGGTGTCTTTCATGTACTGCTTTGTGCCAAAGGTTCAAACTGAAAGGTTTGTTAGAATCTCTTTTGTTAACTAGCCAATCAATGGTTTTTTGTGTTAGTATATCAGTGATGTATCCCTCTTCTTTAGTCTCAACTCCATTATCATTTACTTCAGGATTAAAATATTGCCCCTGACCTATAAAACTATACCAATAATCAAACCCTGGTCTTATGTGCTCTTTGCCACGCTTGTGAGCCATATGTATTTTACCTATGTGCGCTGTTTCATATCCGTTTTCTCTTAAATGAACTGAGTATGGAGCAAATGAAATCCAGTCAGGATCAACGTGCTTATTATTTTGATTAACTCCATGAATATGAGGGTAAGTCCCGGTTAAAAAACTCGCTCTTGATGGAGAACATATAGATTGAGTAACAAAAAAGTTCTTGATGTTGACACCATCTGAAGCTAACTTATCTATATTAGGTGTTTTTAAAAAAGGGTATCTCTTAGAAAACCCAACCGCATCGTGTGGTTGGTCATCAACCAAAACAAATAGGAAGTTTGGTTTTTTATCGTTTTTTTCAGCACTTAAATTAAAAGTGCAGGAAATAAATAAAAAGATTAATAACCTTACCATTTTAAAAGGAAAATATAAAAATAAAACTTAGTTATAAATAATTNTAGTTTTTCTAACTATTTTATTATTAATTTAATGACTATTGAACGTTTATGCTAATTCTTTACGAATTTGATAAAATTGTTGTTGAAATTTAAAATATAGGTCCCTTTACTTAAAAATGAAACATCAATACTACTATTTGAAGGTTTAATATTAATTTTTTCACCATTCATATTAATGATTTGAAGTTTCCATATTTCTTCATCATAGTTGATGTTAATATAGTCATTTGAAGGGTTTGGATAAATGAATATTTCTTCACTTAATCCAAGTGAATTAACAGAAAGAAATTCATCATCAGGATTACATTCAATCTGCTCAAAATCATAGTTTTCTGAATCTAGATTACTTGATGAAACATATCTTGATTCAGCAATTGATTTTGTAGATATGAATCCATTATATAATTCTCCAATCTGAGTAAAGTTGTTATTGCTATCAAAGAAATTTGCAACTTGGGTTGTTGGCGGGAAGAAAGAGTATCTTTCTATGTAGTTTGTTTCTTCAAGAAAAGGTAATGCTAACTGAAGAAACTGCCTGTGTACCCACTCATTTCTATGTCTGTTTGCGTTAAACTCTGTTATCCAAATCGGTAGTCCATACAATTCGTAGACTGACTCAAGGTAATTTACAAATCTGTTGTATACATCTTGAGGGTTAGCATTTGGAGAATTCTGTGGGTTTGACCCCCAATCGTACCAGTGAACAGCAATTACATCTATTCTAATATTCTCCTCAATAGCTTTTGAATTAAATTCGTTTAACCAATCAAAAGCTGCCTCTTGTCTACATGCTGGAGAAACCATCCTTACACCCGATTTTAATAAATTTTTATAGTAAGTCAGGGAGGTGTCTACAACACACATGTTTCCGTATTGACCAGACTGCCCATTACAATCATCAGGTTCGTTGAACCCAAGCACGTGAGTAGATTTGTACTTGCTTTTAATTATTTCAATATCATTATCATCATCCGCAGCACCTTTTCCCCATGCCATCGGGGTATATTCGCGATCCAAATCAGAATTTCCATTGTTACTCCATTTATAAAACCAATCATTATTCATGTACTGAACATCACCAGCAGTACCTTTTTTACTTACCCAATTCCACGGAATAACCCTTATGAATGAAATTTTATTATTTAAATAATTTGATAATTCCTCAATTACAATGTCTTCTTCAGAAGCAATAAATACTTTACTATTTCCGCTGCCGTCATTATTCTCAGCAAATGTGGCCATGTAACCCTTTTTTAAAATAAAAGATGAAATATCATCATTTAAATTATCAGGGATGAACTCATCAATATGAACATCATTTGTTGAAATATTTGCAAATTCTCCGTTTAGATTAAAATCAGAAAACACGGTAAGGAGAGAGTTGTTTTCCAAATTTGGTCGAATAATTGAACCATTATAATAATTGTCAACTCTTAAGGTTTCAGGGTATGATAATAGTTGGTTTTCTTCAAAGAAATAATCATGATAATAATAATACGCACTGTTTGGTTCTAAATTTAAAAGACGAATCCATGATTTATTTGATTCAAATGTAATAGATAATCCTTCATGTAAGGGGTATGAGTTTTCTAAATTTAGATAAGATGATTCACCAAGAATAATACTTCCTAGCCCATTTATTGAATCTCCGTTAAGTTCACCGTTTACAATAGTTATTTTTCCGTTTTCCCCTAAATAAATTTCATTTTCTGCTGAAACTTCACAGCTTATAAAAAGTTCAAATTCAATATTTTCACCTGGGTTTATTGAGTTGTTTGAAGGNATTTCAGAAGTGCTAGTGTCTTTCCAATTCAATTCATTAAAAAAATCAATATCACCAGAGGCGCCTGTCCATTGGTATTGTTGAGCGGATGAGATAAGNCCCACAAACATTAACATAAATTTGAAATAATTTTTCATATTTTGTTTAAACAATACTAAAATGTAAATTTAAGACATGGGTGATAATAAAAAAATAATTTATTCTGTACTGCTTTTTATTTTCAATATTTTTCTGATCAATGCAATTAATAATTCGTCTTCAGACAAGCTGAATGTATTATTTATAATAGCAGATGATTTGAATTGTGATATAGGTGTTTACGGAAATAAAGATGTTTACACACCTAATATTGATAAGCTTGCAAGTGAGGGTGTTTTATTTGAAAATGCTCATGTTCAATATCCTTTATGTGGGCCCTCAAGAATCTCCTTAATGACAGGCNTGTATCCTGATCAAACAAAATCAAAAGATTTAAGGTTGTTTTTAAGGCAGACAATTCCAGATGCAATTACAATTGGACAAAGGTTTATCATGGAAAAATATAATTCTGTAAGAGTTGGTAAAATCTATCATTATCACAATCCTCGGGATATTGGTACCTCAGGTCACGATGATCATTTTACATGGGATCAAACTGTAAATCCCTACGGAAGAGATAAAATTGAGGAATATAAATTAAACAAGGTCAAAGAAAATTTTGACGGAGCAACACTCAGCTGGTTAGAGTCTGAAGGATTAGATAGTGAACAAACTGATGGGATTGGTGCTGATGAAACAATTAAATTTCTGGAAGAGTTTTCAAAGAGTAAAGAAAATTTCTTTTTAGCCTTTGGACTGTACAGACCTCATATTCCATTTGTCGCTCCAAAA
>NZHJ01000016.1 GCA_002691265.1 Flavobacteriaceae bacterium
ATATCAATCCCAGTATATGCGAATTGAATTCCCAAAGATCTGTAAGTGATTTCAGGGTCAACGTACCCAAATTTAAAATTTGTTTTTACCATTTCTGAGTCGGTTTTTCCTCCCCAGTAATTTTGATTTTCCGGAAATATAATTCCATCTATGTATTCGTTTTCTCCATAAGCTCTTTCATCAAAAACATAATTAAAATCAAAAAATCCAACAAGCCCTTTTTCAAGATTTGTGTATTGAAATCTATTTAAAATATTTAGTTGTTGACCAGTTGGATTATCTCTAAAACCGTCATTATTGTTATCTGCACTTGTGTCTTTTTTGTTTGCATGAAAGTAAAGTCCGTAATCTAATTTCTGGTTTAAATTGGCTGTATAATGCGTATTTAATTCTAGACGCTCCATCTGATTAGCAAATAGATTTAAAAAAAACTTATCATCTGTTAACGGTTTACGTAACTCTGCATTAATCTGACCCGAAATGCTTTCATAGCCATTTACTACACTACCGGAACCTTTTGCAACCTGTAAACTTTCTATCCAAGTTCCAGGAATATATGTTAAACCATATGATTGAAGAGCTCCTCTAATGGAAGGGATGTTTTCAATGGACATCAAAATATTTGGACTACTCAAACCCAACATATTAATTTGTTTTCTACCGGAAATACCGTCTGAAAAATTGACGTCAATTGAGGGGGTTGTTTCAAAACTCTCAGCAAGGTTACAACATGCAGCCTTTAATAATTCATCGGAAGATATATTTAAAACATTTGCAGAGCTTAATAGAGAAACAGAGGATGATTTAGTATTATATCTAATGGAGACTGCGTCTAACTCTGAATCCGCTTTTAATATAATTTTAGCATTTGATGATGCAACGCTTACGGTATCATTTTCGTATCCAACAAAACTGACAACATAGCTGTTCTTATTATCGGGGTTGGATAATTTGAATTTACCATCTGTATCAGAAATTGTACCACCTGAATTGTCTATCCAATATATATTAGCACCAACAACTGGTGTCTCTTTATTTTCAACAATCTCGAGAATTGTCCCTTTGACATCTTGAGAAAATCCAAAGGTAGAAATGAAAAGAAATATAATTGTTAAAAAAGAAATCTTATTAATCAATGTACATAAATTTTACAATACAAAATTACTAAAGAGTTAGATTAAAACTTATACAATAATTGAATATATTTATAAAATTATCTCAAATTTGATCAATACCCTTTCTTTGAGAATTTTGCTGTTTTTTGAACTCTGAGGGACTCATACCTGTTACCTGTTTAAATTGCTTGGATAAATGTGCAACACTTGAATAATTCAATTTATAAGCAATTTCACTTAAATTAAGTTCATCGTACTTTATTAATTCTTTGGTTTTTTCAATCCTTTGCATCGAAAAATATTTTTCAATCGTATATCCGGTATTTGATGAAAATATTCTACTTATATAGGAATAATCATATCCAATTTTTTTAGATAGAAATATAGAAAATTTTTCATTTAATTTGTTTGAAAACTCAATATGATCAATAATAATGTTTTTTACTTTTTGAATTAATACCGAGTTTTTTTCTTTTAAAATTTCAAATCCTTTTTGATTAAGTTCGGATTCAATTGATAAAATTTGAAGATCAGTAATTTCATCTACAATAACCTCTCCTAGTTGTATATTTTTAATGCCAATTCCTTGATCTTTAAAAATATTTTCAACAGCTTCAGTGCATCTTGAACAAACCATATTTTTAATATGAATTTTACGCATACTCAGCTTGTAATAACTTATTAAATATCGGTGTTAACAAAATTGAATTCTTTAGTTAAAAATAAGGATAATTCATATTCCAATTTAATTATTTTTGAAATTATGAATAATATCAAAATCAAATCTGCTTTAATTTCAGTTTTCTCAAAGGAAGGGATTGCCCCAATTGTTGATGAGCTGGTAGAAAATAAAGTGAAATTATATTCAACCGGTGGAACATATAAATATATTTCTAAACTTGGTTATGATGTTATCGAAGTTGAGAATATTACAGACTATCCATCCATCTTTGGAGGAAGAGTAAAAACACTTCATCCAAAGATATTTGGTGGCATTCTTTACAGAAGAGAAAACAATGAGGACATTGAAGAAAAAGAAAAATATGAAATACCTTCGATTGATTTGGTTATTGTTGATTTATACCCATTTGAAGAAACTGTAAAAAAAGGCGGAACCCAAGATGAAATAATCGAAAAAATTGATATTGGAGGTATTGCATTAATTAGAGCTGCGGCAAAAAATCATAAAAATGTGGTTTGTATTTCGTCTGTACATGACTATGAATCTTTTTTAGAAATTTACAAAAACAACAACGGTCAACTTAGTTTAGATGAAAGAAAATATTTTGCAAGAAATTCATTTCTAACTTCATCAAAATATGATTCAGCGATATTTAATTATTTTGATGGTGTAGAAAACCTAAGCCTGCGATATGGGGAAAACCCTCATCAAAGTGGGATTTTTTCTGGGAAATTAGATGATGTGTTCACTAAATTAAGTGGTAAAGACTTAAGCTATAATAATTTACTTGATATTGATTCTGCAATGGATTTAATGTCAGAATTTAAAGAGGATAAACCAACTTTTGCAATTTTAAAGCATAATAATGCATGTGGTATTGCAATGAGAGATAATATAAAAGAAGCTTATGATGCAGCCCTTAAAGCTGATCCAGTTTCGGCATTTGGAGGTATACTAATTTCAAATAGCAAAATCGATAGTGAGACAGCTTCAACAATAAATAGTCTTTTTTGTGAGGTTGTCATTTCTCCTGAATTTGAAAAGAGTGCTATAGAAATATTAATACAAAAGAAAAACAGAATTATTTTAGAACTTAAATTGTTCCCAAAAAAGAATAATATTATGAGATCATGTTTGAACGGTAAATTAATACAAAGTTCTGATAATATTACTGATGATAGAGAAATTTTGAGTTATCCAACAAAACTTAACCCAAATGATAAACAAATTGACGACTTACTATTTGCTTCGAAAATTTGTAAAAACACAAAATCTAATACAATAGTGTTGGTAAAAAACAAACAACTTTTAGGGTCTGGAACTGGACAAACAAGTCGCGTTGATGCTTTAAATCAAGCAATTGAAAAAGCTGAGAAATTTGGATTTGATTTATCAGGTGCATCAATGGCTAGTGATGCATTTTTTCCTTTTCCAGATTGCGTTGAGATTGCCCACAAAAAAGGCATAAACTCTATAATTCAACCGGGTGGGTCAATTAAAGATAACCTAAGTATTGATTACTGTAATAACAATAATATTGCAATGGTTTTTACAGGGGTCAGACATTTTAAACATTGATATCATTTTATTGTTTTATTATTTAATTTTTATTCATAGATTTACATTACAGGCCCAAGTATTAGAAACTTGATTTTTTTGATTTAACCCTATGGGATTTTTTGATTTTTTAACGGAAGAAATTGCGATTGATTTAGGTACTGCTAATACACTAATTATTCATAATGATAAAGTTGTAGTTGACAGTCCTTCAATTGTTGCCAAAGATAGAATTTCAGGTAAAATAATTGCCGTTGGAAATGAGGCCAATCTAATGCAGGGTAAGACTCATGAAAACATAAAAACTATTAGACCTTTAAAAGATGGTGTAATTGCTGATTTTGATGCGTCTGAACAAATGATTAATTTGTTTATCAAAAGTATACCAACACTTAAAAATAAAATCTTTTCACCCTCGTTAATCATGGTTATTTGTATTCCATCAGGAATTACCGAAGTTGAAATGAGAGCTGTAAAGGAGTCTGCAGAAAGGGTTAACGGAAAAGAAGTATACTTAATACATGAACCAATGGCTGCAGCCATTGGTATAGGTGTAGATATTATGCAGCCCAAGGGAAATATGATTATTGATATTGGCGGAGGGACAACTGAAATTGCTGTTATAGCCCTTGGAGGTATTGTGTGTGATCAATCATTAAAGGTAGCTGGAGATGTATTTACCAATGATATTATTTACTACATGAGGACTCAGCATAACCTGTATGTTGGAGATAGAACCGCAGAAAAGATTAAAATTCAGATAGGTGCTGCAACCGAGGACCTTGACGATCCACCAGAAGAAATGAGTGTTCAAGGTCGTGATTTATTGACTGGAAAACCAAAGCAAATTGAAATATCGTATAGGGAAATTGTTAAGGCACTTGAGAAGTCTATTCTAAGGGTTGAGGACTCTGTTATGGAAACACTTTCAAAGACACCACCCGAGCTTGCAGCAGATATTTATAATACAGGAATGTATTTGGCCGGTGGGGGCTCAATGTTGAGAGGACTTGATAAGAGACTTTCTAAAAAAACCGATCTACCTGTTTATATCGCTGAAGACCCACTGAGAGCAGTTGTAAGAGGAACTGGTATCGTACTTAAAAATATTCCAAAATATAAGAGTGTGCTTATAAAATAGTTAGATAAATATGCAGCGAATTATTTATTTCTTAATTAGAAATAAGGATTTTATTTTATTTCTTTCGTTGCTTTTAATTTGTCTGTCTATAAACATAAATTATAATGAATACAATAAGAGTAAATTTTTAAACTCAAGCAATTCTCTTTTCTCCTACTTATATGACACAAAATTTACAATTTCAAAATATTTCAATCTTGAATATCAAAATAAAATTCTAACCGAAGAAAATAGAAAATTAAGACTCCATATTTATAATATGGATGATAAAAAAGTTGACGATTTAGAAAAAATTAACTTTGATGTAACATCGGGATCGGTTATAAAAAACAGCTATTCATTTACAAATAATTTTATTACGATAGATGTCGGAAAAAAGGACAGTGTTGAAATTGATCATGGAGTGATTTCATCCAAAGGTGTTGTTGGAATTATTGATAAAACTACCTCTAATTATTCAAGATTTATTTCGGTTTTAAACACTAATTTTTTATTAAACGCAAAGTTTAAAAACTCAAACTACTTCGGAATACTTTCATGGGATGGTATAAATATTAACAAAGTACAATTAAAAGATATACCAAAACAAGCAAACGTTTCTATTGGAGATACAATTGTAACAGGTGGGAATTCGTTAATTTTCCCAAAGGGGATTCCGATTGGGTATGTTGAGTCATATAAATTAGATAATTCTCAAAACTATCTTGAATTAGAGATTCAATTAGCTACAGACATGGCCAACATTGAAAAAATTTATGTGCTAAAAAATAATAATTTAAGTGAGATAAACTCATTGGATGAATAAATTTGTGTCTAATATAATTACAGCATTAATATTAATTTTTGCACAGGGGTTATTTTTTAATAACATTAATTTTTTAGGCTCAATTAATCCCTTTGTATATGTTTTTTTTATTGCATATTTTCCTTTAAAAAATAACAGGACATTTTTCATTTTTTGTGCTTTTATTTATGGACTAATTATTGATATTTTTTCTGACACTTACGCTATTCATGCAGCAGCTACTCTTGTAATTTCGTTTCTTAGGCCAAATCTCCTAAAACTTTTTTTGGGATAGCATATGAACACCAAGTTGTTAAATTTGATTCAATTGATCTAAGGCAGAACTTATTATATCTATTCTCAATAATTTTTATTCATCATCTAATTTTATTTGGTCTAGAAATATTTGATATTTCTAAAATATCCTTGATTTTAAAAAATACTTTGGGTAGTACAATTTTTACTTTTGTTGTAATATATATTCTTTTTGAATTGATAATAAACAGAAAGAAATGAGAAAAACTCTTTTAATTCTAATTGTTATTTCCACCTCTTTGGTTTTTATACTGAGACTTTATTATTTACAAGTATATGCTACAGAACCTTATTCTGTTTATGAAGATAATGCAATTCGCAAAGTTTTTACTTATCCAAAAAGAGGATATATATATGATAGAAATAACAACCTATTAGTATCGAATCAACCTTCTTATGATGTAATGATTATTCCTGGTTTAGTTAAAGAACTAGACACTACAGAATTTTGTAAACTATTAAAAATATCAAAGGATTATTTTGATAATAAAATTGATAGAACAAAAAGATATTCAACAAGAATTCCATCGGTTTTTCTAGCTCATCTTTCAAAAGAAGATTATGGTTTTCTTGCTGAAAAGATTAGAAAATATGATGGTTTTTATATCCAAAAAAGAAATTTACGTCAATATAATACAACAATAGGAGCAAATGTGCTTGGATATGTAGCTGAAGTCAATAGATCAAATTTAGAAAAAGACAACTATTATTCTCAGGGGGATATTATTGGTAAACAAGGAGTTGAATTATCATATGAGAAATATTTGAGGGGCGAAAAAGGAATTAAGTTTATTCAAAAAGACAGATTTAATAGAGATATTGGGAGTTTCAATGATGGTCTAAATGATATTAATTCAATTGCTGGAAATGATTTGACTATTACAATTGATTCGGAAATACAAGAATATGGCGAGCTTTTAATGTCTAATAAGAAAGGGGCAATTGTAGCTATTGAACCAAACTCTGGTGAATTATTAACACTTGTTTCTGCTCCCTCATATAACCCAAATCTATTGGTTGGCAGAGAAAGGTCAAAAAACTACTTTGAATTATACCAAGACAGTATTTATAAACCTCTATTAGATAAAGGTCTTCTGTCTACATTTCCAGCAGGATCTCCGTTTAAAGTTATTGTTGGATTAATTGCATTGGAGGAGGAGGTTATCAGTGAAAAGAGTACAATTTTTTGCAAAGGTGAATATATATACGGAAGAAATAAAAAATCTATGAAATGTCACTGCGGAGGTGGTTACAGAAATATTTATAATGCAATTTCTGAATCATGCAATTCATACTTTGCAGATATTTACAGAAAAACTATTAGTAAAAACAATGAAATTTCAGATAACTTCAATTCATGGAGTGAAAGTGTTAAAAGTTTTGGTTTAGGAAACTATCTGAACAATGACCTGCCGATAGGAAAAAAAGGTATGATTCCAACCTCAGAATTTTATGATAGGTGGTATCCTGACTTTAGATGGGGCCCAACAACAAACCTTTCAAATTCAATAGGTCAGGGAGAAATACTTGTAACCCCTATTCAGCTAGCAAATATGATAGCTGCTGTTGCAAACAAAGGGTTTTATTACACACCTCATATAATTAAAAAAATCGAGGGAGATTCTATTTCAATGAGGTTTAAAGAGAAAAAAACAATTGACATTGAAAAAAAATATTTTGATATAATTGAAGTCGGTCTTTCAAAAGTTTACGAAAGTGGTACAGGAAAACTTTTAAATATTCCAGGAATTGAAATATGTGGAAAATCTGGAACTGCCGAAAATTTTACAAAAATAAACGGTAAAAAAACCCAACTTACAGATCACTCTATTTTTGTAGCATATGCACCAAAAAATAATCCCCAAATTGCAATAGCTGTTTTAGTTGAAAATGGGTATTATGGTTCAACATGGGCAGGAAGAATTTCAAGCTTAATGATTGAAAAATATTTAAAAGGTAATATTAGTAATCAAAGAATTGAAAAGCTGGTCATAAATAAAAGTTTAGACGATGAGTACCAAAAACCCTTCTCAAATAAACCATTTAAAATTAATAAACTTTGATTGGCCAGAGAAAAAACATACTTAAACTAGATTGGGTTATAATTCTGCTTTATTTTTTATTACTGGGTTTTGGTGTAGGTAATATTTTATCATCAAGTATCTCTGGTGAAGAAGTAAATTTTCTGGACCTTTCTAATCTTTACAGCAAACAACTTTTATATGCCTTAATCTCAATTTTTTTGGGATTTATTGCAATTTCAATTGAGGTTAAATTTTATGAAAGATTTTCTAGTATATTTTATTTAATCTCATTGATTGTTTTATTATGCCTATTCTTATTTGGAAAAAGAGTTAATGGAGCTTTGTCATGGTTTCCTATAGGAGGGTTTAATCTTCAGCCAAGTGAATTTGTAAAGATTACAGTAGCACTTGCAGTCTCTAAATATATTAGTGACTTTCAGACAGATTTAAAAAACACAAATGATCAGCTGAAACTTTTCCTTATCATTTTTATACCCATTATAATTATAGTTTTTCAAAATGATACCGGTAGCTCAATTGTTTTTTTCTCTTTATTTTTTGTTTTATATCGTGAGGGAATTTCACAAAACTATGTGGAAGCTATTTTTAGTATAATTATCCTTGCGATACTATCGTTAAAACTTTCAGCATCAGTTACAGCATCAGTTTCAATATCTTTTATTTTAATCTATTATCTATTTAAAAGGAAGGTCAGAAATAAAATTATTAAAATAATTTCTTTATCATCTTTATGTTTAATAACCTGCTTTGGAACTATATATAGTTATGATAATATCCTTAGAAATCATCAAAAAAACTATATAAAAGTATGGCTTAATTTAGAAAAAGATCCAAATAAAATTAAGCAAATGGAAAGGACCATTTTATATAATTTAAATGAATCTAAGAAAGCTATTAGTTCTGGGGGTCTTACAGGAAAAGGTTATCTAAAAGGTACCCGTACCATGGGGAACTTTGTTCCGGCACAACATAGTGATTATATTTTTAGTACGGTTGGTGAAGAATGGGGGTTTTTTGGCAGCGTATTTATAATTCTCTTATACACAATCCTGATAATTAGAATAATTTATTTATCTGAAAATCAGAAAAACAAATTTAGCAGAGTGTATGGCTATTGTACTGCTTCAATTTTATTTATTCATTTTATGATTAATATTGGGATGGTCCTTGGATTAACCCCAACAATTGGAATCCCGTTACCCTTCTTAAGTTATGGAGGTTCAAGCTTGATAGCATTTACTTTATTACTTTCGATATTTTTAAGACTTGACGGTAACAAAAAAAATGAATGGTAAAACTATTTTTTTATCTCTAATTTTTCAGCAAAGTAATCACAAAAATCTAACATAGTTTGTGACATTTTTTCATCCTGTGTAGCTCTTTTAAATGTTGAAGACATACTTGTAAGTATCTGATAAAAAAATATTTTCATTTCATCTAATGGCATATCTTTTGTCCAAAGGTCAATTCTCAAACTTTCTTTTCTATTTGAATCCCACACAGAAAGAAACGTGGCTTTAGTTTCACTATTTTTTATGCCAGCATCACTTGCTGACCAATGTATTTTCTCAGGAATTTTATTTTCATCTAATTCCACAAGAATTTCTATTTTAGATTTTTTATTTTTCATTACTTGTTAGGCTTATATTTTGATTTATTGTAAATATCTTTAGGACTTGTTTTTAGTAATTCCGTTAATGATACATCATTATTTTTCATGTAAGATTTAACAATCTGCCAACCTATATATTTACCTATCTTTTCAGACGACTCATTATCAATTTCTAAATAAAATTTTGAAAATGGAGCATCAAATATAAATTGATTCATCAGATTATTATCTGGATTAAATAAGATATTATTTTCAATGAAATAAGTCCAAACAAAATATTCATTTTCTTTTGCCCATTTCATTTTATCTTTAGAATATCCAATTTTAAGTCTATCTTCTATGTTTAGACAGAAATCTTTGTAATATAAAATTTTCCCATAATAAATTATTTTATCAAGAAATGTATAAAATTCAATTCTTGGCACAATGTCAATCGCAAATTGTTCAGCAATATCTGATATAATATTTGAAGTTGTAAAATCTTCTTTTAAGTACAAAGGTATTTCTTCATAAAAGCGATGAGTTGGGCCTAAATAATTATCTAAACCTATAATTAATATTGAATCAGCAAGAATAATTTTATTTCTGTAATCAATATCTGTATTAACTGTTATGACTTTGGGTTTTATAAAGTTTTTATTTATCTCTAAATTTCTATTGAAAAAACTAGAAATTTCTAATTCTAAAAAATTTACAGATTCATACTCTTTCTGAATTTCGTTAAAAATTTCTTGTTGTATGGGATCATTAAGTCTTTCTACCCAAACACTCTCTGGAAAGGATTCTGGAAAAAAATAAGGATATTTTTTTTTGAGTTCATTTAACTCAATTGGCTTGGAATTATAAAATTGTTTTTCAAACCTATCAATAATATATTTATCGGATTTATCAACTTTTTCATTACAGGAAACTACAATAAAAAAAAATAAAATCATTAACGTATTTTTTGTGTAGTTTGGCAGAGAAATTGACATAGGTTTTATATATTTTTGTATTACAAATATAATATACTTTTTGAGCTAATATTTATTAAATGAAAACATCTAAAACAATAGATTATATTGTTAGTTGGATTAAAAATTATAAGGAAGTCAACGCAGTTAATGGTTTTGTTGTAGGAGTCTCTGGTGGTATTGATTCTGCTTTAACGTCAACATTATGTGCAATGACTGGCATCAATACATTATGCCTAAATATGCCTATAAGACAAAAAGAAGAACAGTACAATAGAGCGAATAAACACATCAATTGGTTGAAAAATAAATTTAAAAATGTTAATTCGATAGATATTGATTTAACAAAAGTTTTTAACGAGTTCAAATCCACAGTTGAAAATAATTCTTCGGAAAATAACTTAGCGCTTGCCAATTCCAGATCTAGAATTAGAATGACAACTTTATATTACTATGCAGGAATTAATAACTCAATAGTTGTTGGGACAGGCAATAAAGTTGAAGATTTTGGAATTGGATTTTATACAAAATACGGAGATGGTGGAGTTGATATAAGCCCGATTGCTGATTTAATGAAGTCTGAAGTATTTAAAATTTCAAAAGCACTACAAATCAATGACGAGATTTTAGATGCAAAACCGACAGACGGTTTATGGGATGATGATAGATCTGATGAAGATCAAATAGGGGCAACATACAATGATTTAGAACTAATAATGAATATTTTAGAAAAAGGAGTAAACCCTGACGAAATAGCTGATGAGTTAAAGGGAAAATATGATATATATATTAAACATCATATGGCTAACAAACATAAAATGATTGGTATTCCAATTTGTAAAATTCCAAAGGAATTAAAATCATAAAACTCTGTTTAACTTTTCGGATAATAGCTTCTTTAATTTGGAATAGTTTATGACCTCCTCAAGATTATCTTTATCCAATTGATTTTCCTTGACTTCATCCCTAAATCCATTAACTTTTTTATCAATTAAGAAACACCTTAGATTTAAGACCGTCTCAATAGTCAGCTGTGCAAGAGTGTCTTTTTTTGTTTTGGGGTATATATTATTTTTTTCCCAATCATGTAAAAAATACTTTTCGTTATCCATAACGATATTAGTCACCTCTAACTGTTGCTCGACGCTTAATTCATTAATAAATTTATCAATATTGATTTCTTTATTTTCATTAAAACATTCAATTATCCTAAAATAAATATTTTTAAAATTGTCATTTGAAAACTCCATTTCGTCAATATGTAAGTCCATATAGATTTTTTCAAAAACTTTTAATGATCTCATCGATTTTTTTCTGGTTAAACCACCATCATTACTTTGTGTAAAAACCTCTTCCTCGAAATCAATTAAATCATTTCCGTATAAAATTAATATTTCAATGATTTTTCTTTCAAGTTCGTATAATTCATTAACCTGTCTTTTCTTTTTATCACTTTTAACAATTGAGATTGGCTCAAATTCTTTTACAGGCTTCTTCTTTAAATTATTAAAATCTTTCTTAACAATTTGAGCCAAGGTGCTATATAACACCTGCTCGCTAATGTTCATTATGCTTGAACACTCCTTTATATATAATTCACGTTTAATATAATCAGATATTTTAGAAATACTTTCAACCATATCCCTAATTACTGCAGCCTTTTTTACAGGATCATTTTCTGAATTATCTAATAATAATGATGCTTTGTAAACGATAAAATCTTTAGTGTTTTTATTTAAATATGACTGAACTTCTTCTAAATTTTTGTTAGAAACAAAAGAATCAGGATCATCACCTTCAGGAAGATTACATATTTTTACGTTCATTCCTTGCTCTAATATCAAGTCAATACCTCTAAGAGCCGCCCTAGAGCCCGCAGCATCACCGTCAAATACAACAGTAATATTTTTGGTTAGCCTATTTATTAATCTGATTTGATTTTCAGTCAGCGCTGTGCCAGAAGAAGAAACAACATTAGAAATTCCACATTGATGCATTTTTATCACATCAGTGTAGCCTTCAACCAAAAAACAATTGTCATTCTTTACTATTGATTGCTTACTTTCAAATATCCCATATAAAACTTTACTCTTTTGGTAAATTAAACTTTCGGGAGAATTAATATACTTAGCAATATTTTTTGAAGAACCCAAAATTCTTCCACCAAATCCCAAAATTCTTCCGGACATACTTCTAATAGGAAAAACAACCCTTCCCCTGAATCTGTCAATATTTTCATTTTCTTTGACAATTGTTAAGCCAGTTTTTTCTAAAAAGTTTAATTTATATCCTGCACGAATAGCAGCTTTAGAGAAATTATCCTTTACATTTACCGAATATCCAATTTCAAACTTTTGAATAATTTCATCATTAAAATTTCTTTCCTTTAAATAACTTAACGCAACCGTTTTACCCTCCTCTTCAAAGAGGTTTTTTATAAAGTAATTTTTTGCAAAATCGGATACTAAAAATAAACTCTCCTTTTCATTATCCTGAGAGATTTGTTCTTGTGTTCTTTCGGTTTCCTCAACTTCAATATTGTATTTATTAGCGATATATTTGATGGCCTCAGGATAAGAGTACTTTTCGTGCTCCATTAAAAATGTTATAACAGTGCCGCCCTTACCACTGGAAAAATCTTTCCAAATCTGTTTAGCGGGTGAAACCATAAAGCTTGGAGTTCTTTCTTCAGTGAAAGGACTTAAGCCCTTATAATTTGATCCAGATTTTTTAAGCTGAACAAAATCTCCGATAACTTCCTCGACTCGAGCAGTTTCAAAAACTTTTTCTATGGTTCTTTTTGAAATCAATTTAAAAATTTATTTGAATCAATTAATTTAAGGAATTATTCTCGATAAATAATAAATAAGATAATTGGTTTACGACTTATTCGCAAGTTGGCCACAGGCCGCATCAATATCCTGACCCCTAGATTTTCTGATAGTTGCCTTAATCTTATTTGAATCTAAGGTTTTAACATATTTAGCAATTACATCATCTGATGCTTGAACAAAACCTGGATCATCAATACTATTATATTGAATAAGATTAACTTTACTTGGAATTCTTTTACAAAGTTTGACCAAAGCTGCAATATCTTCATCACGATCATTAATGTCCTTCCAAACAACATATTCATAAGTTATAATTTTTTTTGTTTTATCATACCAATATTTCAAGGCCTCTTCTAATTCAATTAGATTCATTTTATCATTAAATGGCATAATTGAGGTTCTTTTTTCATCTATCGCAGAATGTAAAGAAACTGCAAGTTTAAATTTCACTCCCTGATCAGCAATTTTTTTTATCATTTTTGGAATTCCTGAGGTCGAAACAACTATTCTTTTTGGAGATATTCCCAAACCTGATTTTGAAGTGATTTTTCCAATTGAACTCAAAACATTATTATAATTCATTAATGGTTCACCCATACCCATAAATACAATATTTGTTAGGGGTCTTTGAAAATGCTCAATACTTTGCTGATGGATTAAAACTACCTGATCATAAATTTCATCAGGATTTAGATTTCTCATTCTTTTAAGTTTTGCGGTAGCACAAAATTTACAGTTTAGACTACAACCAACCTGTGAGGAGACACATGCGGTGATTCTTTTTTTTGTTGGGATTAAGACACACTCGACAATATATCCATCAAAAAGCATAATAGCATTTTTTATTGTACCATCAGAGCTTTTTTGCATTCTATGAACCTTTATAAAATTTATAACAAAATTATCCTTGAGAAATTTTATTAAACTTTCAGGTAGATTGGACATTTCATCAAAGCTATGAGCTGATTTTTTCCAAATCCAATGATAAATTTGATTAGCTCTAAATGATTTAAAGGAATTGTTAGTTAAAATTTCTTTTAACTCATCTTCGTTAATTGATCTAATGTCCTTTTTAGAAGACAAAATTTTAAATGATTAGCATTGAGTCTCCATAACTAAAGAAATTATATTTTTCCTTAATCGCTTCTTCATAGGCTTTCTTAATAAAATCATTACCTAAAAAGGCAGATGTCATCATCAATAGTGTTGATTTAGGCATATGAAAATTGGTTATCATTGAATTAGCAATTGAAAAATCGTAAGGAGGAAAAATAAATTTATTTGTCCATCCATCATATTCATTTAGGGTTCCCATTGAAGATACGGAGCTTTCAATTGCTCTCATCACAGTTGTTCCAACTGCACATATTCGTTTTTTATTTGCCAGTCCTTTATTAATAATAGCTGCAGAATCACCTTCGATAATTGCCCTCTCACTATCCATCTTGTGCTTTGATAAATCTTCTACCTCTACAGGGTAAAATGAACCAAGACTAACATGTAAAGTAACTTCTGAGAAATTTACACCTTTTATTTCAAGTCTTTTCATGAGATGTTTTGAAAAGTGTAATCCAGCTGTTGGAGCTGCAACAGCTCCTTCATTTTTGGCATAAATAGTCTGATATCTATCCTTATCCTCAGGCTCAACTTCTCTATTTATATATTTTGGTAAGGGGGTCTCACCTAAATCAATTAAAAGTTTTCTAAAATCTTCATAACCAACATCACAAAGAAACCTCAAAGTTCGCCCCCTAGATGTTGTATTATCAATAACTTCTGCAACAAGTGTATCATCATTTCCAAAATACAATTTATTTCCTATTCTGATTTTTCTAGCTGGATCAACTAGCACATCCCATAACCTCTGTTCAGCACTTAGTTCACGGAGTAAAAAAACTTCAATTCTAGCTCCAGTTTTTTCTTTGTTTCCGTACAAACGAGCTGGAAATACTTTTGTATTATTTAGTACTATTACATCGTTCTCATCAAAGTATTCAATCATATCTTTAAACTGCCTATGTTGAATTGAATAGTCTTTTCTATCTATCACCATCAATCTAGCTTCATCTCGATTTTTATTTGGATATTCAGCAACTAATTCTTTAGGAAGTTCGTAATTGAAATCTGAAAGTTTCATTCTCATATTAAAGTGGGGTTTGAAAGCTGCAAATATACAATGTGGAAATAGGGGATGTCAAGTAATTTGACAAAATTATTTAGAATATATAGCTATTCTCTCTAAATCTGACCAAAAGGAACTGTAGGATTTACTTACAACTTTTGGATCTTTGATTATAATTTTGACTTTAGTCGCCAAACAAGCAAATGACATTGCCATTCTG
Source organism: Flavobacteriaceae bacterium (assembly GCA_002691265.1). Classification (GTDB taxonomy): domain Bacteria; phylum Bacteroidota; class Bacteroidia; order Flavobacteriales; family Flavobacteriaceae; genus MED-G13. The sequence goes on from NZHJ01000016.1 coordinate 15,381, forward strand.
TGATCATCATATGTTTCTATTACTACATTTCGTTTTAAAAAATCAACATTATCAAAAGAAATGGAATCATCGGTAATTATAACTTTTAGATTAAACTTGCTTAACTCCTTCTTTAATGCTAAAAGTCTATCAGTTTCTTTAATTTTTAATGTGTGTAGACCGGTTAAATTACATTTAATACCAAGACCCAAACAAGTGACACAAATTGTTTGTGCTAAATCTGGGTTTGAAGTTAAATCAAATGAAAATTTATCAGTATTCGATTCGAGTTTTTTTAAAATTACAAGATCATCTTTATATGTTGTTTTAACCCCAAACGATTTGTAAATGTCTGCAACTTTAGAATCACCTTGTAAACTTTTAAAAGAAAATTTTGAAAGCTTCAAAGTATAACCAATTTTTGCTAGTGCAACTACTGAATAGAAATAAGAGGCTGAAGACCAGTCAGACTCAATGTAATGTTTTTTAGATTCAATTTTCTGAAGTTCACAAATAGATATTTGGTTATATGTTGTAGTAATTTCAACCCCAAGTTTTTTTAGTAAAGAAATGGTCATGTCAATATATGGCTTGGATGTCTCCCTACCTGTTAATTGTATTTTCAATCCACCAGAAATCTTAGGGGCGATTAATAATAAAGATGATATATATTGACTACTTGTTGAAGAATCAATAATCAAATTCTTACTAATTAATTCGGATGGTTTAATTAGAAGAGGTGGATAACCTTCCTTATCTATATAATGAATTGAGGCCCCAATTTCACGAAGAGAGTCCACTAGTATTTTAATTGGTCGATTATGCATTCTTTGGGAACCTCTTAATTCTATCTCTTTTTTAGTGGTTAATGAAAAGTATGAGGTTAAAAATCTCATTGCCGTTCCTGCATGACCAATATCAATAGTACTTGATTTAGAACTCAGAGCTTTTAATAAATAATTTGTGTCATCTGAATTTGATATATTTTCCAAAGACAACTTTTTAAAAAGCGAGCTTAAAATTAATAACCTATTAGATTCACTTTTAGATCCTGGAATAACAATATGAGCATCTTCAAGTTGAGCACTCTTCAATGAAAGATTCATTAGTCAAGTTTTTGATTTGAATGATGTCTATCATGATCTCGTTTTGCTTTCATATTTAGTCTATTGTCGAACGATGTTTGAAGGTCAACTCCTGTTTGATTTGCAAGACATAACAAAACGAATAAAACATCCGAAAGTTCAGCAGCTAAATCAACTTCTTTGTCGGATTCTTTAAAACTTTGTTCTCCATATTGACGGGAAATTATACGAGCTACTTCACCAACTTCTTCAGTAAGTTGTGCCATATTTGTCAATTCATTAAAATATCTTACCCCGTGTTTTTTTATCCAATTATCAACTTTTAACTGTAAATTTTTTATTTCCATTTTATGAATTTTTGTTAGCTGTTTTCTAAAGTGTTTAGTTTTCTAAGATTATTGTTACCGGGCCATCATTAATCAAATTAATTTTCATGTCAGCGCCAAATTTTCCTGTCTTAATTTTTGTATTTATATATGTTTGTAATTCTTTTATAAAACTATTATAAATTTTAATAGTATTTTCTGGTTTGGCAGCTTTAATAAAGCTTGGGCGATTTCCTTTTTTTGTGTCTGCATACAAAGTAAATTGACTAACCAATAAAATTTCTCCTTTAATATCATTTATATTTTTATTCATTTTTCCAAATTCGTCATTGAAAATTCTAAGTTTTGAAACTTTACTTGCTATTTTGTTCAAAAAACTTTCATTATCATTTGCAGAAATTCCAATGAATATTACCATTCCGTATCCAATAGAAGAATATATCTTTTTATCAATTTTTAAATTTGATTCTATTACCCTTTGAATAACTAATTTCAATTTATCTATGTTTTAAATTATCATCATTTATTATTTGAATATAGCTATCATACCTAGATTTTGAAATTTCTCCAGACTTTACTTTTTCTTTCACATAGCATTTAGGCTCGTTTAAATGTATACAATTATTAAACTTACATTTTGATTTAACATTAAAAAATTCAGGAAAAAAATTACTAATTTCATCAATATTATAATTCACTAATCCAAATCCTTTTATCCCTGGTGTATCTATAAGTTTAATGTTATTTTCAAGATCATAAAGTTCCGCATAAGTGGTTGTATGCTTACCTTGTGAATGTTGATTAGAAATATTACCTACTTTTAAATTTAAAGCACCATCTATTGCATTAATTATTGACGTTTTACCCACCCCGGAATGTCCTCCTAACATTATGGTTTTATTTGATATTTTATTCTCCAATTCTTTAATACCTTTACCTGAATTTGCGCATATTTTAATTGTTTCATAACCAATACTATCATAAATATTAATCAGGGAATTTAATGAATCTTCATCTGCTTCATCATATAAATCGCACTTATTAAAAACTAGCAGAGTTTTGATTGAATACGCTTCAGCACTTACTAAAAATCTATCAATAAAACTAATAGTTGTAATCGGGTTTTTTAAAGTAATAACCAGTAAAAGAAGATCTATATTTGATGCTAAAATATGTGTCTGCTTTGATAGATTAACAGACTTTCTTAAAATATAGTTTCTTCTTTCAAATATTTTTTTAATAATACCAACTTCTTGCTGATCATGGTCTTCAACATCAAATTCAACAAAATCTCCAACTACCACTGGGTTTGTACTATTTATATTTTCCAGTCTAAGTTTCCCTTTAATCTTACAATCAAATGTATCTCCGGTTTCTGATTTAACCGTGTACCATGAACCTGTTGATTTGTAGACTAATCCTTTCAAATATGTTTAATTCTTTAATATTTTTTCTTGGTGATTTATTGATTCTTGATGAATTGCCTTGAAAACTTTTAAAATAAATTCTTCACTTAGGTTTTTTTCATCACCCTCTAAAATCATTTTCCCTAAAATTTCATTCCATCTTTTAGACTGAAGTACAGCAACATTATTTTTTTTCTTTAAAAGACCAATTTTTTCTGCAACTTTCATTCTATTACCCAAGATATTTATTAATTGATTGTCATGAACATTAATCTGTGCTCTTAAATTATCTAAATTATCTAAGTATGCTTCATCATCATTTGTGACACGTCTGATTGTAAGATTTTTAGTCAATTCTTTTAACTTTTCAGGGGTTATTTGCTGTTTGGCATCACTCCATGCATTATCTGGATCATTATGTGATTCAATCATCAATCCATCATAATTTAAGTCTAGTGCAGTTTGACATAAATCAAAAATAAGATCTCTTCTTCCTGCTATGTGTGAGGGGTCCAGAATCAATGGCAAATCAGGAAGTCTTCTTTGAAGATCAATAGCAATTTGCCACTCTGGATTATTTCTGTATTTTGTTTTTTCATAAGTTGAAAACCCTCTATGTATTGCTCCAATATTTTTAATATTTGAAGAAAAAAATCTTTCAATTGCTCCTAACCATAAGGATAAATCAGGGTTTACAGGATTTTTAATTAGAATAATTTTTTCAGTACCTCGAAGTGCTTCCGCGATTTCTTGAACGATAAATGGGCTTACAGTCGTCCTAGCTCCAATCCACAAAATATCAATTTCGTTTTTAAGTGCTAAGTCAACATGGTTAGCATTAGCAACCTCTGTAGTAGTAAGAATTCCTGTCTCTTTTTTTGCTTTTTTCATCCACTGTAATGCTAAAGATCCAACACCTTCAAAATTTCCAGGTCTTGTTCTTGGCTTCCAAATACCTGCTCTATAAACTATTGTATCTGAATCTTTAAGTTGGTGGGCAATATCTAAAACTTGATTCTCAGTTTCGGCACTACATGGTCCTGCAATTAAAAGTGGGTGTGAAAGACTCATATCATCCAACCATTTTCTCAAATTTTTACTATTCTTCATATTCTAATTTATTCCTTTTAAAATTGTTTTTATATAATTAGTTGACTTTAATTGAGATTCAACTTCATCGAATCTATCTTTTTTAATCAAAGAATTTATATATGCTAAGTTTTCAATGTAATCATCTAATGATTTAATAATATTTTTTTTATTATCCTCTAAAATATCTGTCCACATTTCAGGTGAACTTTTTGCGAGTCTAACTGTTGATTCAAAACCACTTCCAGCCATATCAAAAATATTCTTTTCATTTTTTTCTTCATCCATTACGGTTTTACCTAACATGAAAGAACTTATATGGGATAGATGTGAAACGTAAGCAATATGCTTATCATGAGAATCAGAGTCCATATAGCCAATTTTCATTTTCATTAAATTAAATATTTTTAGTCCAAGCTCAAGTATTGATTTATCTGTTTTATCCTTATCACATATAATTATATTTTTTCCTTCGAATAAGCCTTCATGAGCAGCCGCGGGTCCTGAGAGTTCTGTTCCAGCGATCGGGTGAGTGGCTAGAAAATTTTGACGATTAGGATGTTCTTTTACAATTTGACAAATACTTTTTTTTGTGGAACCAAAATCGATAACTAAGCTGTTATTATTCACAGATTTTAAAACTATAGGCAGAATATTAAGTATGGATTTAACAGGAACTGAGATTACAATAATATCTGGATTATTTATTTTTAAAAGTTCAGATGTTTCATCGATTAACTTTAACTCAAGAGCTTTCTGAAGGTGAATTTCTGACTTATCTATTCCAATAATTGTAGATTTTGGAAATAACTTTCTCATATCAATGGCAAAGCTGCCACCAATAAGACCAACACCAATCACATAAATTTTCTTTTTCATAATCTTGAAATTGCTTTCTTAATATTGATTTCAGAATTACAGAGTGAAATCCTTACATATCCTTCACCATTTGATCCAAAAATACTACCAGGTGCAATAAAAACACCTTTTTCATTTAAAAGACTATCCACATAATCTATAGAGGTTTTATTACTTTTAATCTTAGCCCAAACAAACATTCCCGATGAAGATCTTGAAAAATCACAATTTAATTTATCAGCTAATTCCCATACTAATTTTCTTCTTTTTGAATATTCAAAGTTCAAGTTTTTAAACCAATCCTTTGATTGACTTAATGCTGAGACAGCACCCATTTGTAAAGGAAAAAACATACCTGAATCAACATTACTTTTTACCTTTAAAATATTTGAAATGTATTTAGGATTTGCCACAGCAAAGCCTAATCTCCATCCAGCCATGTTGAAACTTTTACTTAAAGAATTTAACTCAATACAAATATCTCTCGCTCCGTTAACATTCATAATACTTAATGGATTATTATTTAAAATGAAACTATATGGATTATCATTTACAATTAAAATATTATTAGACTTCGCAAAATTTATAATTTCAGAAAAATACTCATGGGATGCTACTGTTCCTGTTGGCATATGAGGATAATTAATCCACATTATCTTAACACTAGATAAATCAAGTTTAGTTAATTGCTCCAAGTCAGGCAGCCAGTTATTTTTTTCATTTAAATCATAATATATAATTTCATTTCCGATCAACTTTGTTATTGATGAATATGTTGGATATCCGGGATTTGGTATTAAGACTTTATCATCTTCAGAAAGAAAAGACATTGAAATATGAAAAATTCCCTCCTTGCTTCCAATCAATGGTAAAATTTCAGATTGATAATTTAAATCACAATTATAATGTAACTTATAAAAATTTGATATTTCCTTTCTAAATTTTTCAACTCCGATATAGCTTTGATATTTATGCGCTCCAGCAACATTTAACGAATGTTTTAATTTTTTTATTACCGGAGTTGGAGGAGATAAATCTGGACTCCCAATTCCAAGGTTGATAATATCTTCTCCAGAGTCAATTAAAGACTTTACCTCTCTCAGTTTGGAGGAAAAATAATACTCACTTAATCCTTCTATTCTTTTTGAAAATTCAATCATCTTTAGAGTTTTTGTATTCACCTAATACTTTAAAATCTTTAGCCATAATTTCAATTATGGACTTAGCCTTAAAATAATCCTCTAATTTATCAAAAGTGACATCAACAAAAAATGAGTATCTCCAAGGAGTTTGAATCTTAGGCATTGATTGAATCTTAGTTAAATTTAACTTACAATCACTTAAAACATTTAAAATAGCTGCCAAGCTTCCCCTTTTATGATCCAATTCAAATTTTACTGAGGCCTTATTAAAATTTAAGTTTTTAGTTGGACCTTTTTTTTGAAGAATAACAAATCTTGTTTGATTCTTTTTTATAGTTTGAATATTATCATTTATAATATCCAGCCCATAAATTTTTGAGGCTAAATCACTTGCAATTGCACCTAAACCCTTTATTTTATTTTCAGAAATTTTCTTTGCTACCTGAGCAGTATCCTTATCCTCGATTAAAACAATATCCACATTATCTTTAAAAAAATCTCTGCATTGAAGAAGAGCCATGGGATGAGACTGCACTTCTTTTATATCTTCAATTGATTGACCTTTTAAGGCAATCAAATTATGTGTTATTTGAAGATAATATTCACCTACAATATTTACTCGATATTCATCAATCAATGCATAATTAGGAATAATAGATCCAGCAGTAGAATTTTCAATTGCCATGATAGCATAATCTATTTTATCATTAAATAAATTTAAAATCAATTCTTCGAAGGAAAGATATTCAATCAAATTAATATCTTCTCCAAAATAGTTATTTGCAACTATGTGATGAAATGAACCCTTTATTCCCTGAATACCTATGTTTTTTTTCATAAAAAAAAAGTCTCGAAATTTCGAGACCATAAATAAATTTGATTAGTAATATATAACCACAGCCTCTACATCCTTTTTAAATAAAAGAAGTAATATAAGTTAAAGTTGTAGTTAAAAAATAGCATTTTTAATGATTGGTTGGTCTAATGTAAATAATATTTATTAAAAAAAAGAAAATTATCTAAAGAATATAATCTGTAGATACAAAGTTAGAATTATCAGAACTTAACAAATCCTTAATTATCTTATTATTTTCATTATTATCCTTTGAGGCAACAAACGTACGAATTGAAAATGATCTTAGTGCATCATGAACACTTAATGTACTGAATGCAGAATCTTTTCTTCCTGTAAATGGATAAATATCGGGGCCTCGTTGACATGAGCTATTTATATTGACCCTACAAACTAAATTCACCAAAGTGTCAATTAGGGGTCCAAGCTTCTTTGTTTCCTTTCCGAAAATACTAACCTGTTGTCCGTAATTTGATTCTGCCATGTCATCAAGAGGTTCATTAATATCTTTAAATGAAATTATTGGAATCACTGGCCCAAACTGCTCTTCTTTATAAACACTCATATCTTTAGTAACAGGGTATAAAATAGCTGGATATACATAATTTTCACATTGAATTCCACCTTTAGGATTAACTATCTTAGCACCCTTCTGTTTTGCATCAGTAATTAGTGATTGTATGTATTCGGGTTTATTTGGTTCTGGTAGCGGAGTTAACTTAACGTTGTCCTCCCATGGATTTCCGTATTTTAGTTTATCAACAGCCTTAGAAAATCTGTTGAGAAATTCATCTCTAATTTCATCATGAACATAAATTATCTTAAGAGCGGTACATCTTTGTCCGTTATAAGAAAGGGATCCGTTTATACATTCCTGAATCGTTAAGTCTAAGTCGGCATCTGGTAATATAATCGCTGGATTTTTTGCCTCAAGACCCAAGACTAATCTTAGTCTATTTTTCTTTGGATGAGATTCTTGCAAGGAATTAGCAGATGAACTATGTCCTATAAGTGCCAAGACATTTACTTTACCAGATTCCATAATAGGGGTTGCTAAAACCCTACCTCTTCCAAATAAAATATTTACTACACCGGGTGGAAAATGTTTTTTGAAAGCTTCCATTAATGGAGAAATTAATAGCACACCGTGTTTAGCTGGCTTGAATATCACTGTATTACCCATAATTAAAGCTGGAATTAAAAGACAAAATGTCTCATTCAACGGATAATTATATGGTCCTAAACAAAGAACCACACCAAGTGGTCCTCTACGAATGTGTGCATTAATACCGCTGTGTTTTTGAAATTTTGCAGAATCTCTATCAATTTTCTTGTAAGCTTCAATTGTATCGTATATATAATCTACGGTTCTGTCAAATTCTTTTTTAGAATCAGTATAGTTTTTTCCAATCTCCCACATTAATAACTTTACTACAATATCTCTTTTCTGCTTCATTTCTTCAACGAAGTTTTCCATTGCATTAATACGATCTACAACCTTCATCGTTGGCCATAAACCCTTTCCTTTATCAAATGCATTACAAGCAGAGTCTAGCGCCTCAATAGCTTCATCCTTATCTAAACTTGGTATTTCACCAAGCAAAGTAGGCTTATATTCAGGTGTTGATGATATTGTAGAATAAACAGGTGAAAATTCACCATCCCATTTAACCAAACTTCCATTAATCAGATAGTTATCTTGCTTTATCTTTTCAGTTATCTCAAACTCTTGCGGTATCTGCCTAAATTTAAATTCCATAATAATTAATTTAAGTAGCTGCAATTTCCATTCCAAAAAAATAAATTACTAAGTTTGAAATTCATTAATTATCATTTTTGATGCTTTCAAGTATTAAACATCGCAACAATAAGCAGAAATATTATTTATTAAATTATTTGAGCTTATTAATTCCTGATTTTTTCTACAGAAATAATTTAAGAAAGAAATTAAACTCACTTTCTGATTTTGATTTTGATTATATTAAAAATAGGGTAAACTATTACAACAAAATAAACAAAGAGATTAAACTAAATAAGGATGTTGAAAGTCTTAATAATTTTAAAATTAAAAACTTCCATAGAACTTATTTTTTTGATACTTACCAATACACTAGATTCTTTGAAAAAAGATTAAAATTGAAAACGCTATTTGGAGATATCACTCATAGCCCTGATGTTCCATCGATTGTAAAAAGTAGACCAATCAATGAAAATAATCAAAATTCAATTTTGCTGAAACTAAATAAAATCAGGCATTTTACATACACAAAAGATTCTAATGAATTTGATCATAAAATAAATAAACTAATTGGAAGATCTGCGATAACTAAAAAGCATAAAAAAAGAATTGATTTTTTTAAAATATACTTTAATAATAAGTTATGCGACCTTGGAGCAATAAATAAGAATACACCACACCCAGAATGGCTAAAAAATAAAATATCAATAGAAGATCATTTAAAATATAAATTTATTATGTGTGTGGAGGGAGTTGATGTTGCTACAAATCTAAAATGGGTAATGTCTTCAAATTCAATTGCTGTGATGCCCAGACCTAAAATTGAATCTTGGTTTATGGAAAATAAGCTGATTCCGGAAAAACATTATATTGAAATAAAGGAAGATTATTCAGATTTAGAAAGTAGAATTGAATACTACATAAAGAATCCTAAAAAATGTAAAAGGATTATCAAAAATGCCAATGATTATGTTGTACAATTCAAAAATAAAAAAAGAGAAGACATTATATCATTGTTGGTTTTAGAAAAATACTTTCATTTCACTGGACAGCAAGAAAAAACTAGTTTTTTGGATTATTAGATTTCCAAATATCAGCTCTTTTTATTATTTGGGGCATTCTAGAATTATCGTTATTTCCTCCACAAATTATACAACCAATATTTTTATTTATGATTTTATGTCTGTAATGTCTCAGAGCAGCACTTGACATTGCACCTGCCGGTTCAGCAATAATATTTTCGTACGATTTTAGTTCTAGAATAGAATTACAAATTTCATTCTCATCCAAAATTATTAAATCATCTAAATGTTCTTTACAGTAATCAAAGCTATAATTGCCAACTTTTTTAACCGCAACTCCATCAACAAAACCATCAATTCTATTTAAAGTAATTAACTTATTTTTATCAATGGATTTGGACATTGATGGGGCTCCTTTAGGCTCAATGCCTATTATTTTTGTCTTTGGACTCAGTTGCTTGAAAACATTTATTGCGCCTGAAATTAATCCGCCACCCCCGATTGGAATAAACAGATAATCTAGATGATCTTTAAATTGATTAATAATTTCTAAAAATAATGTAGCCTGTCCAGCAATTACTTTTTTATCATCAAAAGGATGTATAAAAGTTTTATCATATTTATCACATTCTTGCAACGCTTTTTCATACGCCTGGGTAAAGTTTTCTCCGAACAAAACAACCTCAACATTGGTTTTTCCAAATTTTTTTACTTGTTCAATTTTTTGATTTGGAGTAGTTGTAGGCATAAATACTTTCCCCTTATAACCTAGGGTGCTACAGCTTACAGCAAAACCTTGAGCATGATTTCCGGCACTAGCACAAACTATTCCATTTATTACTTGAGATTGATTTAAAGATGAAATTTTATTAAAGGCACCTCTTATCTTAAATGATCTAACTTTTTGTAAATCTTCCCTTTTAAAGAATATATTAGAATTATATTTTTGAGAGTAACTTTCAATTTTCTGGAAAGGAGATTCAATTACTACTGTCTGCAATATTTGGCTAGCTTTTTTTATTTCATTTAATCCGATAAAATTACCCACTAAAATAAATTTTTCATCGCTGTCATAGACTTTCTAAGCTCCAGTCCAATCTTTTCAATAGGATGATTGTTTATTTCAAAGTTAATTTTTTTAAGTAAGTCTTTATCAATTTCTTTATTAATATTAGGCTCTATGCCAAAAGAAGATAGGCTTAATTTACTAATATAATTTTTTAAAAGGTGTTTTGCTTCATTAGCAAATAAGTAACATCCATATTCAGCTGTATCAGAAATTATACTATTCATTTCATATAATTTCTTTCTTGCAACTAAATTTGCAATTAAAGGTAATTCATGTAAAGATTCATAATATGCTGATTCGTCAATGATACCAGCTTCAACCATTGTTTCAAAAGCTAATTCAACCCCAGATTTTATAAATGCTATCATGGCGATTCCTTTTTCAAAGTATTCTTGATTAGAAATAGCGTCTTCCGTTGAAGGTGTTTTTTCAAATGCTGTCTCACCAGTCTCCTCCCTCCAATTAAGAAGTTTTTTATCGTCGTTATTCCAATCTTCCATCATACCTTGTGAAAACTCTCCAGACATTATATCATCCATATGCTTTTTAAATAGGGGCTTCATAATCTCTTTAAGTTCTTCTGCAATTCTGTTTGCTTCGATTTTGGAACTATCAGACATCGAATTCATCATTTTAGAAATACCTCCGTGCTTTAATGACTCAGTAATAACCTCCCAACCATTTTGAATTTGTTTTGCGGCATATGTTTTTTCTAGACCCTCGTTAACCATTTTTTCAAATAACAGTATTGATGCCGTTTGAAGTACTCCACACAAAATAGTCTGCTCTCCCATTAAATCACTTTTTACTTCTGCAACGAAAGATGACTCTAGAACACCAGCCCTGTGTGAACCAAGTGAATACGCATATGCTTTTGCTAAATCTAACCCTTGACTAATGGGGTCATTTGCAGAATGTACAGCGATTAATGTTGGCACACCAAAACCTCTTTTAAACTCTTCTCTAACTTCTGTTCCTGGACATTTTGGGGCTACCATAATTACTGTTATGTCTTCTCTGATTTTAATTCCTTCTTCCACTATATTAAAACCATGTGAATATGAAAGAATTGAATTTTGCTTCATCAGAGGCATAACCGTATTAACTACGTGAGTATGATTCTTATCAGGGGTCAAATTAATTACCATATCAGCATTTGGAATTAACTCATCAAAAGATCCTACTTTAAAATTATTACTACTAGCGTTTATAAATGACTTTCTTTTTGATAAAATTGCACTATCTCTTAAGGCATATGTAATATTTAAACCTGAATCTCGCATATTTAAACCCTGGTTCAGGCCTTGTGCACCACAACCAACAATGACAATATTTTTTTCTTTTAAAATTTTATTTTCATTTTGAAACTCATCAATATTCATAAATCTACACTTAGATAACTGTGATTTTTTCTCTGATTCGTTAAGTGAATTGAAATAATTACTCATATGGTGTTATTTTTTTTTAAAATCTCTTAGTATTTCTGAAATCATTAATGGAGCTTTTGTTACTGCAATTCTCGCTGATCTAACATATTGTAAAATCCCGTATTTATTTAACTTTTCATATAGGTCATCTAGCTCGTGTGTTCTGCCTGATTTTTCAATTACAAAAAATTCAGGGTTAACCGTTACTATAATTGCATTACTTTCTTTAATTATGTTTTGAATTTTTCTGTCATCAAATAACAGCGATGATTTTATTTTAAACAAACATGATTCTTGGTATATTGTTTCTTCATCCGTGTGATAATATGCCTGAATAACTTCAATTTGTCTGTTAATTTGACCAACTATTTTTTTTATCAAGGATTCAGATGCAATGACAAGAATAGTCCATCTTTGAACATTTTCAATTTCTGTCATTGATGAATTGAAGCTTTCAATATTAATGTGTCTTCTTTGAAATATGGCTGAAATCCTGTTAAGTAAACCTACACTATCTTCAGTGTAGATAGAAACTGTATATTTTATTAATTTTTTTTCCATAACTAGTTAGCTTAATCTTATTTCTGACACTGAAGAACCAGTAGTTATCATTGGAAATACATTATCTTCTTTTTCAACAACAACTTCCAAAAAATATGGTTCATCTGATTTTATCATTTCCTCTACAGCATTAGCTAAATCTTCTCTTTTAGTTACCCTTTTGGCTTTTAAATAGTAACCTTCAGCGATTTTTACAAAATCAGGGTTTACCATTTCAGTTGAAGCATATCTTTTATCAAAGAATAATTGCTGCCATTGCCTAACCATTCCTAAAAAATCATTATTTAAGACAACTATTTTAACTGCTGCTTTTGTTTGAAAAACAGTACCTAATTCCTGAATAGTCATTTGGTAACCACCATCACCAATTACCGCAACAACTTCTCTTTCAGGACAAGCCATTTTGGCTCCAATTGCTGCTGGTAATGCAAATCCCATTGTCCCTAGCCCACCAGATGTAATATTGCTTTTTGTTTTATTGAAGTTTGAATATCTACAAGCAATCATTTGGTGCTGTCCAACATCTGAAACAATAGCTGCATCACCCTTGGTTTGAATATTAATTTCCTTCATTACTTCACCCATTGTTAACCCTTCTTTCTTTGGGTTTAAGTCATCATGTATTACTTTTTTGTATTCAATTTCATATAATTCTTTAAACTTTGCATGCCATTTTTTGTGAGATTTATTTTCTGTTATTTTTAAAATTTCATTTAAAGTTTGTTTAGCATCACCTAATACTGCAACATCAACATCAATAATTTTATTTACTTCAGCGGGATCAATTTCAAAGTGGATAACTTTAGCCTGCTTTGCATATCTATTTACATCACCTGTAACTCTATCGTCAAATCTCATTCCTATCGCAATAAGCACGTCACATTCATTAGTAAGAATATTTGGAGCATAATTTCCATGCATTCCAAGCATTCCAACATTAAGCGGATGACTTGTTGGAATTGCGGAAGCTCCTAAAATCGTCCAAGCGGCAGGAATTCCAGATTTTTCCACAAATTTAATTAGCTCTTTCTCAGCATTGCCTAAAATAACACCTTGACCCCAAACGATAAGAGGTTTTTTTGCATTATTTATTAATTCAGCGGCAAGTTTAATATTGTTATGATTAATTTTTGGTACAGCCTTATAACTTCTAATACCCTCAATTTTCTTATACGAAAAATTAATTTTTTCAAATTGGGCATCTTTGGTTATATCAATTAACACAGGTCCAGGTCGTCCACTTTTAGCTATGTAAAATGCCTTAGCAAATATTTCAGGAATTTCTGATGCTTTAGTTATTTGATAGTTCCATTTTGTAATAGGGGTTGAAATTCCGATAATATCAGTTTCTTGAAATGCGTCACTACCAAGTAAGTGTGAACTAACTTGGCCCGTAATACAAACCATTGGAGTAGAATCAATTTGAGCATCGGCTAATCCAGTTACTAAGTTTGTAGCTCCTGGTCCTGAAGTAGCTATGGCAACTCCTACTCTCCCTGAAATTCTTGCAAAACCTTGTGCGGAATGAGTAGCACCTTGTTCGTGTCTAGTGAGTACATGATGTATCTTATCTTGATATTTATATAATTCATCATAAACAGGCATTATTGCTCCTCCAGGATATCCATAAATAATATCTACTTGCTCCTCTAACAAACATTTAATAACAGCCTCGCTACCGGTAATTTTTGACATAATATTTTAATTAAAATTCATCAGTTACACATCCTAAAGAAGCTGAAGAAACAATATTAGCATATTTGTATAATGATCCCTTTTCAGCTTTTAGCGGAGGGGTTTTCCAATTTTTTCTCCTTGTTTCCAATTCTTGATCGGAAACATGTAATGTTATCGTATTAGTTTCAGCATCAATTGATATTCTATCTCCATTTTTTACAACAGAAATATTTCCACCCACCTGTGCCTCTGGGGTTATGTGACCAACAACAAAACCGTGTGTGCCACCTGAAAATCTTCCGTCCGTAATTAATGCAACATCTTTTCCTAAACCAGCACCCATAATTCCAGCGGTTGGCTTTAACATTTCTGGCATTCCGGGGCCACCCTTTGGACCCACATATCTAATTACTACAACATCACCCTTTTTAACCCTTCCATTTTTTATGCCAATATTTGCTTCTGATTCAGAATCAAATACATTTGCTATACCACTAAAGTGAAGCCCTTCCTTTCCGGTTATTTTAGCAACACTACCTTCACTTGCTAAATTTCCGTATAGTATCCTTATATGACCAGATTCTTTTATGGGGTTTTCAAATGGTCTGATTACATCTTGTTCAAAGTTTAGATTTGCAACATCATCTAAATTCTCTCTCAAAGTTTTTCCAGTTACAGTTAAACATTCACCGTATAAAAAACCTTTTTCAAGTAAATATTTAAGTACAATAGGAATTCCTCCAATATCATGTAAATCTTCCATTAGATACTTTCCACTAGGTTTTAAATCAGCGATAAAAGGGGTTTTTTCACTAATTCTTTGAAAATCATCAAGTGTAAAATCAATTTTTGCAGCTCTTGCAATTGCAAGAAAATGTAAAACTGCATTTGTAGACCCTCCAAGGGCAACAACTGTTGTTACAGCATTTTCGATTGATTTTTTAGTTATTATATCCAATGGTTTAATATCATCTTCAATTAGTTTCTTCATCGACTTTCCTGTCTCGATTGAAACTTTATTTCTTGTATTATTATTGGCAGGTATTGAAGAAGAAAATGGCAAAGACATACCAAGTGCTTCAATAGCCGAAGCCATGGTATTTGCAGTGTACATTCCTCCACAGGCTCCNGACCCAGGNCATGATTTTCTGATAATTTCTTTATATTCNTTATTNTCAATTNAGCCAGAAACTTTCTCTCCCCATGCTTCNAATGCAGAAACAATATCTAATTTTCTNTTTTTGTGGCAGCCAGAATCAATTGTCCCNCCATANAGTAAAATTGATGGTCTATTTAACCTTATCATNCCCATTANTGCACCTGGCATATTTTTATCACATCCAACAACNGTGATTAANCCNTCATAACTCATCGCTTGTACTACTGTTTCAACAGANTCTGCAATTATATCTCTNGATGGTAAAGAATATCTCATNCCTGGTGTTCCCATAGAAATTCCATCACTTACNCCGATTGTATTAAAAATTAAGCCAACAAAATCGATANTATTAACTCCCGATTTTACTTCTAAAGCTATATTATTAAGATGCATNTTACAAGGGTTNCCTTCGTATCCAGTACTTGCAATTCCTATCAAAGGTTTATTAAAATCTTCATCTGAGAATCCAATAGCATACAACATTGCTTGTGCAGCAGGTTGTGAGTTATCCTGTGTAATTGAGGAACTATATTTATTTAATTTTTCCATTTATAAAAAAAGAAAATTATCTATGTAAATAAATTTAAATAGATAATCTAATCTGTAAAGAAAAACTTTTTCTTCAATTAAAAAAAGAATTATTCAGAAAACTTAAAGACTATAAATTAGTCTTAATGTGATAAATCTTGGTTGAATAAAGTATTCATTGGTGCTAACAGAGATATTAGAAACATTTGATTGACTTTGGGATTTTGTGTCTAATAAGTTAGTTGCTCTTAATTCAAACTCCCATTTACTGTCCTTATCCTTTCTGTAAGAAACAGCTGCATCAAAAAATTCGTAATCGTTAATAATTGAATTTTGATCTTTAAACTTGGTTGTAGAATAATTTGATCTGAAAGTAAATGATTTTAGTATAAGTGCATCTATTTCAATAAACGGACTTTCTGTGAAATACTTAGTTTCTAGAGCACCAATATTTGTTTCACTCACAGAGTACTTAATACCGGCTTCAAAGTTAGGAGCATTCTTAAATAAAGTTCTAACAGATGCATTATAATTTTGAGAGAAAGTTTCACTTAAGCTTGGCCTTGATGTGTCCTGAATAAATTGGTTAAATTTAGATAAATTAAAGTTTGTCCCTAAAGTCCCTCTTATTTTACCAAAAGATCTTTGATATCTTCCGTATGCAGATAGATTTTCATCCGCGAATCCAGAATTAAAGGGACTACTTGTAGCAATTACACTTTCAAAACTGGTTAGATTTCTTATTTGATCAATAGATTTATTATAGTTAATTCCAGCATAAACATTCGTATAATTAAAAAAATTAAAACTGTAATAATTTAAACTGATATTATGAGAAATGGCATTTTGTAAATCCTGTGTGCCAATAAAAATCGAGTTGTAGTTATTTAATACTAATCCTCTAGCAATTTTACTAACATCAGTAAATTGTGTTCTCATTGCATAATTTAACCTAAGTGTCTCGCTGTCCTTCAGTTGAATAATCATATTAAAATCAGGAAGAAGTTTAAAAAATGATTTTTTATAATTTACAAATCCTACATCAAAAGCCTCATTCTGAGAATTTTCAGAATTGTATGAATGAGCTGTAAATCCTGGGCTAATTGTAAATTTTCCGGTTTTTAGTCTGTAATGTAATCCCAGATAAACGTCATTAAATACATAGCTAACATCATTATAATCNAAACCGTTATTTATTAGAGGAGTTGGATTATATATGTCATCATTTGAACTAGAGAGAAACTGAAAAATATCTGAATCAAATTCCTGCTTACTGTAAATTGTTCCAAAAGTCAGGTTAATATCGCTCTTTTTATTTATAATATTCCAGTAATCAACTTTAGCATCTAGTTGATTTGACTCAACCTTTTTTTCCTGAGCAATATTATAAAAGGGAAAAGAATTATCTAGTCCTAGTCCAGTAGCAGTAGTTTGATAGTTCTCGTTATTTTCCAAAATAGCATTGTAAAAAGGATCTTCATCCTTGATTAAATGTTGAGCTTCAAGAGCAAAAATATTTTTTTCATTAAGTGTGTAATAATAATTTATGTTCTGATTTATACTAAATGTTTCAGCATCATCTAATTGATCAATAGCTCCGATTACGGATGATAAATAATTTTGATCTTGAGATTCATTTGTTAATCTACCTAAAATCTCGTAATCAAGCTGATTATTGACATTTGGGATATATTTTAATGAAAACTTACCAATTCCAAGCTCACTAATTTGAGAAGTATTTGTTTGGGTATATTCATCTGGAATATTTTGAGGTAAACCAACATATTGAGTACTGTTATTTTGTTGTATTTCAGTCTCACTATTTGTCAGAATTAAAAAGGCAGAATAGTCAATTTTCTTATCTGGTGAATAACTTGAATTTATTGCAACAAACTCAGTGTTAATATCCTTTGCTCTATTATTTTGAAGCTGTAAAAAACTAAGATTATTATTTCCAAGAGAAATATTTGTACCGCTTTTTCCGCTTGGACTGTTGAACCCTCCTGAAAAATTCCAATAATCTCTTCTTGTGAAGGCCTGTTCACCAATATTATTCAGATCCCCAATTACATTTATACTGTAGGTTGGGCTATAATAAAAAAGCTTTGGTTGAAAAATATGCAGGTCCAGATTTTGGTTTTGTGTATCAGCAGGTGATTCACCAGCTCCTGCAAGTATATTCCCAAACCAAAATTTATCTTTTCCTTTTTTTAACTTGATATTAATTGCAATATTATCCTGATTATTTTGAACTGAACTAAGTTGACCAACTTCTGCATAATTCTTTAAAATTTGAACCTTATCAACAGCATTTGAAGGAATATTCTTAGAAGCGATTTTTGAATCACCATCAAAAAAATCTTTTCCTTCAACCATGATTTTTGTAACAGCTTTACCTTCAACCTCAATTTCTCCATCGTCGTTAACCTCAACTCCTGGAAGATTTTTTAAAACATCTTCAAGCTTTCTCTCTGTTCCAGTTTTAAAAGAATCAGCATCATAAACAAGTGTGTCACCACTAACCACGACTGGCATTTCATAAGTCAGTTCAACAGCGTCAAGTTGATTGTCAGGTCTTAGTAGAAAGTCTTGAGTTATATCACTTTCCCCTGATTTAAATGTTTGAGAAAATGTAGCCATACCTATATAACTAACCTGGAGATTATAATTATTGTTCTTCTTTAAATTTAATTTGTAAACCCCTTGATTATCAGACATGGCAAAAGTCTCAAGAGTGTTTGATTCAGAATCAATAAGAATGATATTAGCCAATTCTAATGGAGTACCTAAACTATCTGTTACTTTACCGCTCATCTTTATTTGAGAAAATGTCATTGAGCTTATTAGTAAATAAAGAATTATTATATATTTTTTCATTATTTAATTTTTTAATGATAATTCATACATGTCCTTTGGAACCCTAGGATTCATTAATTTAAACCAAATCACAGGAATAAAAGAAAGTAAAATACTTGTCGGATACCCATATGGTAATTGAGGGGAATCATCAATCGAGCTTAAATTTTGATATTCTGTTTCGGCTATCCTATGATGATCACTATGTCTTGTTAATTCATATAGAACAATTCTGCCAAGAATATGATTTGAATTCCATGAATGTCTCTGTTGAACTCTTTCATATCTTCCAGATGGTAGTTTTTTTCTAAGTAATCCATAATGTTCAATGTAATTAACACTCTCAAACATTAAAATTGAAAAAAGAGCAGCGAGTAGACAGAATACCAATCCTTTTATCGTAAAAAGAAATAGAATTAAAAGTAAATAAGACAGTTGAATTATGGCATACCAAANCATATCATTATAAATCGAAAANAATGAAATTTTTTTCTTTGATAATCTGTTCTTCTGAATTTTGATAGCACTCAAGAGTTCTCCCCTTATTGCACTAATCCAAAAAGAATATATTGGNTCGTTATATTTTGCAGTTACAGGATCTTCTTTTGTTGCTACATTNAGATGGTGGCCAAAGTTATGCTCTAAATAAAAATGCATATANAGNGATGGTATTAAAAGAAATTTTCCTAAANACCTTTCAAATGTTTTTGTCCTATGNCATAATTCATGGGCTACATTGATTCCNTTAGANACTATAACCAGACCAACTGTAATCAGTGAACCTATNAATTCAANTGTAAAATAATCATNNATTATNATTTTTTTAAGNGAAAAAAATAGTAATNCAAANACAATTGGAATATTCAAATAAAGCATCGTATCAAAAATCCAATGAATTGCCTTCTCTGACCTNTTTGTTTCNAGTTCGTCTATTCCAAGGGTTGTAAGAATCCATTCAACAATCGGAATAATTACAAATATGTAAGCAGGCGTTAAAAATAACCAATAACCCCCAAAATAAATTCCGATTAATGCTGTTAAGGGGATAGAATACGCCATCAGGTATTTAAAATCTGTAAACAGAAAACCATTAAACAATTTCAAATCACTTTTATACATTTGGGACTTAGTTTTTTCTTATTGATTTCGATCTGCCACCTCTCCACATTTCTCTCATTTCTTTAGTTTTTAACTCAACAATATTTTCAAACTCAGATCTTGTTACAAATTCCCCTTTAGTTGGTTCTGAAATCTGAATTCTTTTTTCAGGATTCATTACAACTTTAGTGCATAACATAACCGTTTTATCAGTTGTAAGTTCTAATATTAGACCTGGAAGCCCACCATATTGAGCAGGACCATGGCTTACNGGAATTTGAGGGGTGTACCACGCCGTAATAGTTTCAACATCTGCNTTAACAATTACTTCATCCAGCTCTTCGACTTTTTTNTCAGTGTTATCATCTNAANTTTCCTTCTTATTCTCATTAACTTTAGTTTCTTTTGACTCCTTTTCAGATTGNCTCCAAACACTAGTCATTGTTTTTNGTTTTTTCACCTGTGCAGTCGCTTTAAAACATAGATAATTACCAATCATNTTTGTTTCTTTTTCCATCACCCACTTGATTTTATTTGGGTCATTTGAAATCAAAAACTTTTTACCCATAAACTCTGTACTTTGCAGTGATTTTTTTGTTGAAATATCCTTAAAAACTGGACCACCCGCAGATGCCCACATTCTTCCCCATCCTCTGCCACCACCATTTCCTGGTGCATCTAACCTTTCCTCTTGTTGATAAATAGATTTAGTCTTGTCAAAGGTTAATATATAAACCGGTTCTAAAAAAGGTTTCATCCTTTCTTTCATTGATTTCTTTTGTTCGGCAGACATTCTATCTCCCCAAGATCCAAAATCCATNGCTGTTTGTGTNTTNTAAAAAGCCTGACCTTGAAAGTCCTGAGAACTAATTGTCAATGAAAATAAAAGNGAAAATAAGTAAAGGATTTTATTCATATTTTNTTNTTTTAAATTTAGAAACTGNANCCCAAATCAACNGTTANTATGNAGTTAAATTAATCATAATATTTTTGTACATTGANATTATGAGAGCACAATNATTGTTNCTTATTGTTTTTTTTAATTNTTTTTTAGCTCATAATCAGATTNTTTTAAATAAAATTGATAGTNTCAAAACTAACGANAGTTATCAATTAATTTCNGTTGATANTTTAGGTGAATTATNTTTTTTNGAAGATAATAATTTAAGAAAAGGAGAGGATTATTTTTTTTCAGATTCATCATTAGGCCCNATTACTAAAGTTGATTTTTATAATAACTTCAAATTAAAAGTTTGGTACCAGGATTTTAANACTNTAGTAATTTTAGATAATTATTTAAACGAAATAACAAGGGTTAAATTTAATAAAGTTACATCGGTCTTTGAAATTTCTGACATATCATCTGCAAATGAAAATGACATATGGGTTTATGACGAATCAGACATGAGAATAAAAAAANTTGATTTTTTTAATCAAGTTTTTACTGAAAACGTNCAAACCCAAATTGATGGTAATCTAATTGATATGAAAAGTAATTATAATTACTTGTGGGTTTTAACAGATAAATNCCTTTACAAAATAAATTATAACGGTTTAATAATTTTTAAAAAAGAAAATAAAATTGGATCCAAAAAAATAGGATTCTATAAAAATGATATNTTANTTTCNAATGAATCAGAGTTGTATCACTTAGAAAANAACAAAGAATTATTCACAAAAATTAAACTTGAAAAATTATTTATAAAAGATTTTTTCGTANTCAATGAAACCTTGTATATTTATGACAAGGATCATTTAAACAAATATTTAATTTTAAGNAACTAAAATGCANATAGCAATNGCNGGAAATATTGGTGCCGGAAAAACTACATTGACAAAGCTTCTGGCTAAACATTATAAGTTCAACAAGCAATTAGAAGATGTAGTTAAGAATCCTTACCTAGATGATTTTTATAATCAGATGGAAAGATGGAGCTTCAATCTTCAAATTTATTTTTTAAACAGCAGGTTTAGGCAAGTAAAAGAAATTCATGAAAAAAATAAAAATGTCATTCAAGACAGAACTATTTATGAAGATGCAAATATTTTTGCNCCTAATTTACATGCAATGGGTCTGATGACTAATCGTGATTTTNAAAACTACAGGTCATTNTTTGATTTNATGGAAGNGAATGTTGCAGCNCCTGATCTTTTAATATATTTAAGAAGTTCTATTCCAAATCTTGTATCACAAATTCATAAACGTGGACGTGAGTACGAAAANTCTATAAGCATTGANTATTTAAGTAGGNTAAATGANAGNTACGAAGCTTGGATTCACAATTATAAAAAAGGTCCCTTATTAGTTATCGATATANANGATTTAGATTTTGTTGAAAATAAAGAAGACCTTAAAGAGATTATCTCATTGATTGATAAAAAGATGAAATAAAAAAAACCTCATGTTGAGGCTTTTTTTTATTATTTATTTGGAATACATATTGATAAAATTAATTTTATCTCCGTCAAAACGGAAAGATTCCATCCAACTTTTAATTGTTGATTCGCCATTTGATTCAACAATATTTCCTTCATCCCATAGTAAAACCCATTCATCACCATTGTCTCCTGTTACTGCAAGATTAACGGCAACACTATAATCTTCAATATCAACTTCAGAATAGGNATCTGTAATATGTTTGATGGCAGATTCCTTACCTTCGATTAATGAACCATCAGAAAGATTAAAAACAACATCTTCTGAAAAATAATCAGCAACTTTAGTGTAATCTTTAGCTATTAAATCTCTTACCAAAGATTGTACAATTATTACCTTATCTTCATCACCAATTTCAAATGTATCAAGATATGTGGCATCATATATATAATTTACAGATGAGTTATGCTCNACATCATGAATTCCATGACCCCCTAATATGGGAGCAATTACAAGACCAATTAAACAAGTAAGTTTTATTAAAATATTCATTGATGGTCCAGANGTATCTTTAAAAGGATCACCAACAGTATCTCCAGTNACAGANGCTTTNTGNGCTTCAGAACCTTTNTAAGTCATTTCTCCATTTATTTCAACTCCNGCCTCAAAAGATTTTTTTGCATTATCCCAGGCACCTCCAGCATTATTTTGAAATATTGCCCAAAGAACTCCACTAACGGTAACTCCAGCCATATATCCACCAAGCATTTCAGCGATTAACTGTTTATCTAGTCCAAATAACATTGGTAAAACTGTAATGATTATTGGAGTTCCAATGGTTAATATTCCAGGTAACATCATTTCTTTGAGAGACGCTTTTGTCGAAATGTCAACACATTTATCATATTCAGGCTTTGCCTTACCCTTCATAATTCCAGGGATTTCTTTAAACTGTCTTCTTACTTCGTAAACCATTTCCATAGCAGCTTTACCAACGGCATTCATGGCTAATGCTGAAAATACCACTGGAACCATTCCTCCAACAAATAACATAGCAAGAACNGGCGCCTTAAATATATTTATACCCTCAATTCCAGTGAATGTTACATACGCTGCAAATAAAGCAAGAGAAGTAAGCGCTGCTGATGCAATTGCGAATCCTTTACCAGTTGCAGCTGTAGTATTACCAACTGAGTCTAAAATATCTGTTCTTTCTCTAACAATTGGATCTTGACCACTCATTTCTGCTACCCCTCCAGCATTNTCCGAGATTGGTCCAAATGCATCAATTGCTAATTGCATNCCGGTTGTTGCCATCATAGCTGATGCAGACAGGGCTACTCCATAAAATCCAGCAAATGCATAAGCTGCCCAAATTGCAGCAGCAAATAATATAACAGATCCAAAAGTAGAAATCATACCTGTAGCTAAACCAGCAATAATATTTGTAGCNGCTCCAGTGCTAGACTTTTGAACGATTTCAAGAACAGGTTTTTTACCTAATCCTGTATAATATTCAGTAATTGCAGAAATAAACCAACCAACAATTAAACCTGTCAATGTAGCAAAGAAAACATTCATCGAAGANATTTCTTTAATACCTTCCCCAAAAAATTCCATTNTTAATGTTCCAGGCAGCATGTAATCAACCAATACAAAACATGAAACGGCAACTAATAAAATAGAAATACCATTTCCTTTATTTAAAGCTCCCATCACTTCAGCCTCTTTTGCATCATTAGANTTTATCTTAACAAATAGGGTGCCTATTAATGATATTATAATACCAACACCTGCAATAGCCATTGGTAAAAGAATTGGTCCTATNCCNCCGAAAGCATCATTAATTGATCCTCCCATGTCAGTAATTACATAATTTCCAAGAACCATTGCAGCAAGTACTGTCGCAACATATGAACCNAAAAGATCTGCTCCCATACCGGCAACATCTCCTACATTATCTCCAACNTTGTCAGCAATAGTAGCTGGATTTCTCGGGTCATCTTCNGGAATACCNGCTTCAACTTTNCCTACTAAATCTGCTCCAACATCNGCAGCTTTTGTGTAAATTCCACCACCAACTCTGGCAAATAAAGCAATAGATTCAGCTCCAAGCGAAAAACCTGCTAATGTTTCAAGAACAACTGTCATTGTATCACTTGCCGATCCATAATCAGTGGCTGACCATACTCCACCCATAAAATAATTGAAGAATATTATAAAGAAAGCAGTCAAGCCCAAAACAGCTAATCCGGCCACACCTAATCCCATTACTGTTCCTCCAGCAAAAGAAATTTTTAATGCATTTGGTAATGATGTTTTAGCAGCTTGAGTTGTTCTTACATTGGTTTTGGTTGCTATCTTCATCCCTATGTTTCCAGCNTAAGCNGAGAAAAATGCTCCAAAAATAAATGAAACTACTATTAATATNTGTGTTGTGGGTACAATAAAAGAAATACCTGCTAGAACAGCACTTACAAACAATACAAATACTGATAATAATCGATATTCGGCATTCAAAAAAGCTAAAGCACCTTCATAAATATGATCAGAAATTTCTTTCATCTTTCCGTCTCCGGCATCTTGTTTCATTACCCAAGATCTTCTTACAAAAACATAAGCTAAACCTAGCGCAGACATTATTATTGGCATGTATATCATCATTGAATCCATAGTTAATTTTTTTAATTAGTTGGCAAAAATAGTGAAATAGAGTTAATTACGAAAAACTCACGAATTATTTGTATAATACCTTTTTAACTGCTTTGATTACATCTTCACTGTTAGGAAGCCATTCTTTCAGTAAAACGGGTGAGTAAGGAGCAGGTGTATCAGCTGTGTTAATTTTTTCAATCGGAGCATCCAAATAATCAAAAGCTTGTGATTGAACTTGGTAAGTAATCTCAGTTGCAACATTTCCAAAAGGCCATGCTTCTTCCAAAATAACAAGCCTATTTGTTTTTNTTACAGANTTAAGAATTGTTTCATGATCCATTGGTCNAACAGTTCTTAGGTCAATTATTTCACATGAAATNTTTTCTTTGTCTAATTCATCAGCTGCCTTNTATGCTTCCTTTATAATNTTTCCAAATGATACNATTGTAACATCAGTTCCTTCTCTTTTAATATCAGCAACACCTATGGGGATTGTATACTCACCATCCGGCACCTCACCTTTATCTCCGTACATCTGTTCACTTTCCATGAAAATGACAGGATCATCGTCACGTATTGCTGATTTCAATAAACCTTTAGCATCATATGGGTTAGAAGGAACTATAACCTTTAGACCTGGAGTATTTGCAAACCAATTTTCAAAAGCTTGAGAATGAGTTGCAGCTAACTGTCCNGCAGATGCCGTAGGGCCTCTAAAAACGATTGGACAATTAAACTGACCGCCAGACATTTGTCTAATCTTTGCGGCATTATTAATAATCTGATCTATTCCAACGAGAGAAAAATTAAAAGTCATATATTCGACAATAGGTCTGTTCCCAGTCATAGTTGAACCAATTGCTACACCAGCAAATCCAAGTTCAGANATTGGGGTATCAATAACTCTTTTTGGTCCAAATTCATCAAGCATACCTTTTGATGCTTTATAAGCACCATTGTATTCAGCAACTTCTTCACCCATAAGAAANATACTTTCGTCAGTTCTCATTTCCTCGCTCATTGCCTCACAGACAGCTTCTCTAAATTGAATAGTCCTCATAAAATNTAATTTTTGACAAAAATAATAAAGCAGTTAAAATTAAACATTAATTAAGTTAAAAATATTTACTAATCACAGATTTTTTATTTCTCAAATTAGTAACTTTGATAAACAACTTTTCAATTTAATTATTATGAAAATTCTTGTTTGTATTAGTCATGTNCCAGACACAACATCAAAGATAAATTTCTCTNAAAANAACACTGTTTTTGATAAAACTGGTGTTCAATTTGTTATAAATCCAAATGATGAATTCGGGTTAACAAGAGCTATTTGGTTTAAAGAAAAAAATAATGCTGTTGTCCATGTTATCAATGTTGGTCTTTCTGATACNGAGTCNACACTTAGAAAAGCACTTGCGATTGGTGCAGACAAAGCAATAAGAATCAATCANGATCCTAANGATGGGTATTCTGTTGCTAAGTATATTTCAAATTATNTCTCAAACAACNCTTATGATTTAATTATTGCAGGAAGAGAGTCGATTGATTACAATGGAGGAATGGTACCTGGAATGATATCTGCATTTACAGAAATTAACTTTATTGATAANTGCATTGATTTGAATATTTCTGGTGATTCAGTTGAGGCATCTCGAGAAATTGAAGGAGGTAAAGAAAATATTTCGACAAAATTACCATTGATTATAGGGGGACAAAAAGGGCTAGTTGAAGAAAGTGATTTACGAATTCCCAACATGAGGGGAATTATGATGGCAAGAAAAAAAGAACTTGAAGTAGTTGAGGTTAACGAAGATTATCAATCAACAAACTCTAAAAGTTTTNAAAAACCACTACCTAAAGGCGAAGTAACTCTCGTTTCGGCAGATGAAATTGATAAGCTAATCGATTTATTACACAAAGAAGCAAAGGCAATATAATATGGATATACTAATTTTCGCAGAAACTGATGATAAGGGTAATTTTAAAAAAGATGCTTTTGAAATTGCTTCTTATGCATATGAGATTTCATCTCAAACTGGAGGCAGTGTGAAGGCAATATGTTTTAACTCAAAAAATCCTGAAAAATTATCTGATTATGGAGTTAAAAAAATAATTAACTCAGAACAGGAGGAGCTAAAAAATTTTGATGCTGGAATTTATTCAGATTGTATAAGTGATGTTTTCAAGAGTGAGAATTGTAATATACTTGTCTTAAGCTCGAGTTCAAACTCAAAATACATTGGCGGTATACTTTCGGTAAAAATTGATGCAGGCTACGTCACTAATATAATTTCAATACCGGTTAATGAAAATAATTTAGTTGTTGTGAGAAACACATTCACAAATAAGGCTTTTGAGACTGTAGAAATAACTAAAAGTAATAGTATTTTGGCCGTTTCAAAAAATTCTTTTGGCACAAAGGAAAATCCTTTAGAAACTGAAATTTCAGATTTTAATTTTAACATTTCAGAAAGAAGAAATAAAATATCTTCTATTGAAAAAACATCAAATAAAGTCACAATAGCTGATGCGGATATTGTTGTTTCTGGGGGAAGAGGGTTAAAGGGGCCAGAAAATTGGCATCTCATTGAAAATTTAGCTGAAGTTTTAGGTGCAGCTACAGCGTGTTCTAAGCCGGTTTCAGATTTAGGTTGGAGACCTNANAGCGAACATGTTGGACAAACGGGAAAGCCTGTTTCATCNAATTTGTATATTGCTATTGGAATTTCAGGTGCAATTCAGCATTTGGCTGGAGTNAATTCNTCNAAAGTAAAAGTTGTAATAAATACAGATCCTGATGCTCCTTTTTTCAAAGCAGCTGACTATGGAATTGTTGGAGATGCATTTGATGTTGTTCCTAATCTGATTGATAAGCTGAAGGAATTTAAATCAGTAAATGATTAGNGTTAATTTTTTTTACTTAAAACATAATACTAGTTTTACAATATGAATCTTGTTCAATTACTAATTAATGGTATTTCATACAGTCAAACTCAAAATGGNGCCTACGCNTTAATTTTAAGTGAAATTGAAGGCGAAAGAAAATTACCTATTGTAATTGGAACNAATGAAGCGCAATCTATNGCTATTGCAATTGAAAAAGAAATCAAACCCCCGAGACCGTTAACTCATGATTTATTNAAAAATTTTTGCNTGAGATTTGACATAAAAATTAAACAAGTGATTATTCATAAGCTTGTTGACGGAGTTTTTTACTCTAGTGTTATTTGTGAAAGAGATGGGATAGAAGAAATAATAGATTCCAGATCTAGTGATGCTATCGCCTTGGCTATTAGATTTGAAGCACCCATATACACCTATGAAAATATTCTTGAAAAAGCTGGAGTTGTATTAAAAATTGAAAAAGAAATTGACGAAAAGTCCCTGCTTAAAGAGTTATTTTCGGATGAAAAAGCTGAAACAACAACAATTGATGATTTAAAGGAGAAGTCAAAAAAAGAATTAGAGGAATTATTAAAAATTGCCGTTCAAAATGAAAATTACGAGTCAGCAGCAAAAATAAGAGATGAAATTTCTAACAGATAAAAAAAAGATATTTTTAACTAGCTTGTTATTTATTGCTGCAAATACTTTTGTTTTTGCACAAGAGCAAGATATAATTCCCAGTAACGGATTTACNCTTGAAGGGTTTCTAAGAGGNNTGTTGGGGATATCATTTTTAATTTTAACAACNTATCTACTNTCAAGNAATAAAAANNCTATTAACTGGAAAACTGCATCCACAGGATTACTTCTTCAGCTTATTCTTGCAGTTGGAGTTCTAAAAATTTCTTGGGTTAAGATGATTTTTGAAAG
The DNA here is from genome assembly GCA_002691265.1 of Flavobacteriaceae bacterium. Classification (GTDB taxonomy): domain Bacteria; phylum Bacteroidota; class Bacteroidia; order Flavobacteriales; family Flavobacteriaceae; genus MED-G13. The sequence goes on from NZHJ01000016.1 coordinate 44,105, forward strand.
TGCAGGAAAGGTTTTTGTAAAAATTCTGGATTTCACAATGGANGGTACCAAATTTTTATTTGGTGATTTAGTAAGTGCAGAAAATTTTGGAAATGTATTTATTTTTTCCATTTTACCTACTGTAATATTTTTTGCAGCATTAACATCTATTCTATTTTATCTTGGAATCATACAAAAAATAGTAAGAGTTATGGCATTACTCTTATCTAAACTCTTAGGTGTTTCTGGTCCAGAAAGCTTAAGTGTAGCAGGAAATATCTTTCTTGGTCAAACTGAGTCTCCGCTAATGATTAAAGCATATCTTGAAAAAATGTCAAAATCAGAAATTTTGCTGGTNATGATTGGGGGAATGGCTACAGTAGCNGGAGGTGTACTAGCTGCTTATATTGGTTTTCTTGGTGGAGATGATCCAGAGCTTAAGGTTTATTACGCAAAACATCTNTTAACTGCGTCNGTCATGGCTGCTCCTGGTGCAATTGTAATTTCTAAAATTCTTTATCCTGAAACGGAAAAAATTGATTCAAATGTTGANGTATCCCAAGATAAAATAGGTTCAAANTTTTTAGATGCTATTTCTATAGGAACATCAGAAGGTTTAAAATTAGCTGCTAATATTGCTGCGATGCTTTTAGTATTTATTGCCTTCATTGCATTAATCAATTATATATTGAGTGGTTTTGGAGAACTAACAAATTTAAACGANTGGATTAGTGACAGAACTGTTTACTCTGAATTGTCTTTAGAATTAATATTGGGATATATTTTTGCTCCAGTTATGTGGTTGATTGGAGTTGCTAAAGAGGATGTTACACTTATGGGGCAACTATTAGGAATAAAATTAGCAGCNAGTGAATTTATTGGATATATACAGTTATCTGATTTAAAAGATGCAACAAATTTAATTCATTTGAATTATCAGAAATCAATNATAATTGCCACCTANATGCTGTGTGGTTTTGCAAATTTTGCTTCAATAGGAATTCAAATTGGTGGAATTGGAGCTCTTGAGCCAAAACAAAGAAAAAACCTTTCAAAATTTGGATTTAAAGCACTAATTGGTGGTACTTTAGCTTCTCTTTTATCAGCAACAATTGCAGGTATGATTATTGGCTAAAAAGTTAATAACTTTTAGTTTTCTTTTTAATTAAGATTCTCACTATTAATTATTTTTACTAACTGAATTTTATGAGACAATATTTAGACTTAGTTAAACATGTTCTTGAAAATGGAGAACTAAAANAAGACAGAACAGGAACTGGTACAAAAAGCGTATTTGGGTATCAAATGAGATTCAATCTTTCAGATGGATTTCCTATGGTTACAACCAAAAAACTTCATCTGAAATCAATAATTTATGAACTTTTATGGTTCTTAAACGGTGAGACAAACATAAAATACTTAAAGGATAATGGTGTAAATATATGGAACGCTTGGGCTGATTCTAACGGAGACCTAGGCCCAGTTTATGGTTTTCAATGGAGAAATTGGAATAATGATGGAATTGATCAGATTTCAAATTTGATAAACGATTTAAAAAATAATCCAAATAGCAGAAGACACTTGATTTCAGCTTGGAATCCTTCCGTTTTACCTGATACTTCTAAATCATTTGAAACTAATGTTGCTAATGGAAAAGCTGCTTTACCCCCTTGTCATGCTTTTTTTCAATTTCATGTAATTAATGGTAAACTTTCATGTCAATTATATCAAAGAAGTGCAGATATTTTTCTGGGTGTGCCCTTTAATATTGCCTCATATTCACTATTAACCCTTATGATAGCTCAGGTTTGCGATTTAGAGCCTGGTGATTTCATTCATACATTTGGTGATGCGCATATTTACAGCAATCATTTCGAGCAGATGAAATTGCAATTAACAAGAGAACCAAGGAAATTACCAACTATTAAAATAAATAATGAGGTTAATAATATTTTTGACTTTAAATTTGAAGATTTCATTTTAGAAAATTATGACCCTCATCCGCATATAAAAGGTAAAGTTGCCGTTTAATTTATTTTAATGAAAAAATCTATTACTATTATTGTTGCTGCTGCTGAAAATAATGCAATTGGTAAAGACAATGACCTTATTTGGAGTTTACCCAATGACCTAAAAAGATTTAAAAAATTAACTTCTGGACACAGCATCATAATGGGAAGAAAAACTTTTGATTCATTTCCTGGGTTGTTACCAAACAGAAAACACATTGTTATCTCTAGAAATAAAAATATTTCCTTTTCCGATGAAGTTNCGGTTGTAAATAACTTTGAAGATGCTATAAGAGAAACAGGTGATGATGAAAATCCTTTTATTATAGGAGGTGGACAAATTTATAAATTAGCCATGGACCTAGTTGATAAAATTGAACTTACAAGGGTTCATGAAGAATTTAAAGCTGATACTTTTTTCCCAAAAATTGACGAGGATAAATGGGAACTTATTAATGAGGAATTTAATGAAAAAGATGAAAGACATCAATTTTCATTCACATATAAAACTTATATTAAAATTAGATAATGAAAGCATATATTTTTCCGGGGCAGGGAGCTCAATTTCCAGGGATGGGTAAGCATTTATTTGAAAACTCAAAAACCGCATATGATTTATTTAATATTGCAAATGAAATTTTAGGATTTAGAATAAGTGATATTATGTTTGATGGTTCTGCTGAAGATTTAAAACAAACCTCGGTAACTCAGCCAGCAATTTTTTTACACTCAGTTATATTAGCCTTAAGTAATGAAGACGGAATATTACCTGAGATGGTTGCAGGCCATTCGTTAGGAGAATTTTCAGCATTAGTTGTAAATAAATCAATCTCCTTTGAAGATGGGTTAAAATTAGTTTCAATCAGAGCTAATGCTATGCAAAAAGCTTGTGAAAATAATCCAGGAACAATGGCAGCTGTTTTGGGTCTGGAAGATAATATTGTTGAAAAGATTTGTGGAGAAATTAATGGCACTGTTGTAGCTGCAAATTATAATTGTCCTGGTCAATTGGTTATTTCAGGTGAATTAAATTCTATAGAAATAGCATGTGAAAAATTAAAAGAAATTGGTGCAAGACGTGCCCTAGTTTTACCTGTTGGTGGAGCATTTCATTCTCCTTTAATGGAAGAAGCAAAAAAAGAACTCGAAGATACTATTAATAAAACCTTTTTTTCAAATCCAATATGTCCAATATACCAAAATGTTAGTGGGCTTGCTTTATCAACAGAAAATGAAATAAAAGAAAATTTAATTTCTCAACTCACCAGCCCTGTGAGATGGACTCAATCAATCAATAATATGATTAGTGATGGTGCAACTGAATTTATAGAAGTTGGACCTGGAAAAGTTTTACAAGGTTTGGTAAGGAAAATTAGCAGGGATATAAAGGCAAGTTCACTAAATTTAGAAAATGATTGATAGAAGACAACGTAACATATTAATAACAATAATTGTTTTATTAAGTATTGCCTCTGATCAAATTTCAAAAGTTTGGGTAAGAAACAACTTTGAAAGTTATATAGAAAAAAGTATCATTGGCGATGTGTTTACTTTGATAAAAGTTGAAAATACCGGAGCATTTTTAGGGATGGGCAGTGAATTATCGGAAACACTAAGGATCTTATTGTTAATTGTTTTACCTGTTATAGTTTTAGTGTCCATTACTATTTATACCTATATTGATAAATCATTGGATAAAACTTCAATTATCGGATTTTCATTAATTATTGGTGGTGGTATAGGGAATATTTTTGATAGAATTGTCTATGGATCAGTTACAGACTTTCTTTATTTGAATTTTGGTGGGATTATGAAAACAGGAATTTTTAATATTGCCGATTTATCTGTTACAACAGGTATGATTTTGATTTTGATTTCAAGTTTTAAAGGAACTAGGATAACATTGGGCTACTGAGAATATCTGTCCGTTTTAGTTTCATGACTTTGATAAATCTCTTTTAGTTATTTTTGTTTTAAAATATATACTATTAATTTTCTTTTATTTAAAATAACTGAACTGATTCTTTCACTTTGCTCTCTCTTTTCAAAGAAAATTGAAATAGGGATAATCGGAAGAAAAAATAGTTTTAAAAAACTGAATCTTTGTTATAAGAAAGGTGACAGGATTATACATATTCACTGTGCATCTCACGGAGAGTATTTACTATCAAAAAAGTTAATCGAAAATCTTAAAAAGAGATTTGAAAATCACAAGTTTTTACTTTCGTTCATTTCTCCGTCAGGTTACGAAAATGTAGAAAATGATTTATTTGATTGTATTATATATCTTCCTCTGGCATCAAATAAAAATTGTGTTAAATTTTATAATATAATTAAACCAACAGCTACATTTTTTATTAAAAATGAAGTTTGGCCAAATTATATTAAACATGCCAAACTGAATGGGTCAAAGGTTTATTCTGTGGGTGGTAATTTTAGAATAAATTTCTTAAAAAAACTTTTAAAAATTAATTCTGGAATTAAACATTTTGATTCAATATATACTTTAAACGAAAAGTCTAAAAAAGTAATTGAATCTATAGGAAATAAAAATACAATCATTTGTGGTGATTTAAGATTTGATGCTGATATTCCAAAATTAACCAAAAAAGCCTCTGATAATATCAGCAAATTTATAGATAACAAGACATGTATTGTATTTGGTAGCACATGGAGGGAAGATGAAGACATTATTCTTCGTTATATTAAAAATTCTGACAGAAAAATAAAATACATTATTGCGCCTCATGAAATTTCTAATAACCCTAAAAGAATAGAAAAAAATTTAGGTGATGAATCAATTCTTTACTCGGATATTAAATTAAAAACTAATCTGCAAGAATTCTCCTGCCTAATAATAGATAATATAGGTATGTTATCAGCTCTTTATAATTACAGTTCGATTTCATATGTCGGAGGTGGCATGGGGAAAAAAGGATTACATAATACATTAGAACCTGCATACTTTTCTAAGCCAATAATTATCGGTAAAAACTATCAAAAATTTGAAGAAGCAAACGAAATGATTAAAAATGGGAATATGATCAGTATTTCAAATTATAATGAATTTTATAATGCAATTGAATCACTTATCGATAACGAAAATTTATTGATAAAAATGTCAAAAAAATGCACAGAGTATTTTGATAAAAAAAAGGGTGCTGTGAAAATAATACTAAATGATTTAAAATGAAAAAACTGATAAACTACTTAACTCTGATATTTTTATGTTATAATTCAAGCTTCTCACAAAGTGTACTTTTGGAATCATTCGGACCATCTTTCAATAGTCCTGTTGAAATTAAAAATGCCGGTGATGAAAGATTATTTGTAGTTGAAAAATCAGGAAAAATTAAAATTTTAAATCAGAACGGAAGTGTAAATTCAACTCCATTTTTGGATATTGAAGATAGAGTGTCCACCAATGCTAATGAGAGAGGATTACTAGGTCTAGCATTTCACCCAAATTACCCTGAAAATCCATTTTTCTTTGTTAATTACACAAATAATAGTGGCGCTACAACAATATCAAAATTTTCTGTAAGTGCCGACCAGGACATTGCCAATGACAGTGAAACTATTTTACTTGAAATTAATCAACCATACGCAAATCATAATGGGGGTTGTATAAATTTTGGTCCTGATGGAAATCTATACATAGGAATGGGTGATGGTGGAAGTGGTGGAGATCCACAAAATTATTCTCAAAATACTGAATCATTATTGGGAAAAATGCTAAGAATAAATGTAAACAGTGGGGCATATTCAATCCCAGAAACTAACCCTTATGGAGATGAGATTTGGAGTGTTGGACTAAGAAATCCTTGGAAATTTTCCTTTGACAGTTTAAACGGAGATTTATGGATTGCGGATGTTGGTCAAAATGAATTTGAAGAGATTAATATGGTTCAAAATAATACTNCTAATATAAATTATGGATGGAGATGTTATGAGGGCAACGAACCTTATAATCTGTCGGGTTGCCCTGATGAAGGTCTAACTTTTCCTGTTTCAACATATTCACATTACAATAGTGGAGACTTTAAGTGTTCAATAACTGGTGGATATGTGTATCGAGGTAATCAAATATCGGGGTTGAATGGGGTTTATTTTTTCGCTGACTATTGTAGTGGTGAAATTGGATTACTTTCAAAAAATGAGAATGATGAATGGGACATGTCCCTTGCATTTCCAAATATAAATGGTAGTTGGGTTTCATTTGGTGAAGATATAAATGGTGAGCTTTATATAGCATCAATTAATGGAGGTGTTTATAAAATTATTGATGCTGCCTTATCAAATAATGAAATTGATAGTAATACACTTAATTATTTTCCCAATCCATTTCAAGATTATATTCAGATAAATTCAGTTAGACCAATTAATATCGAATTATACGATTTATCAGGAAGGAAATTAAGGGAATTTAAAAATTATAATCAGGAAATTTTAGATTTAGGCTTCCTTAATAAAGGAACTTATATTATAAAAGTTGACGGCTATCTAGTCAAAAAATTGATTAAAAATTAATTTTCTATTTTAATTTGATTGATGAAATTGTGGATGTTTTTTAAACCATTTTTTTGAATGTATTTTATAAAAGCGCTGCCCACAATACAACCCTTTGAGTATTTACTAGCAATAGAGAAATTTACATTATCTGAAATTCCAAAACCAATAATTTTAGGTGTAGATAAATTCATTTTTTCTAATTTTTTGAAATAATTTATACTGCTTTCATCGAATTTATTTGTAGAGCCAGTTATACTTGATGAACTTACAACATAAAGAAATCCATCGCTATTTNTATCTATATATTCTATTCTTTTTTTACTGGTTTGCGGAGTAATTAAAAATATATTTTGAATTTGATTTTTTTCAAAGATTATTTTATAATTTGAAAGGTAAATATCAATTGGTAAGTCAGGAATTATCAAGCCATCAATTCCAATTTCATTACACTTTTTACAAAATTCCTCAACTCCAAATTGGAAAATAGGATTGAAATAACCCATGATTATTAAAGGAATATTGACATGATTTCTAATTTCTTTGAGTTGTTCAAACAGAATATTTGTTGATATTCCATTATCTAATGCAATTTTTGAGCTCATCTGAATAGTCTCACCATCAGCTAAAGGATCACTAAATGGTAAACCAATTTCAATCATATCCACACCAGCAGAAACTAAATTTTTAATTATTTCAATTGTACTATTTAATTCAGGAAATCCTGCGGTAAAATATATTGACAAAATATTGTCTTTTTCTTTAAGAGTTTTACTAATTCTGTTCATTGTATATTAAAATAATTTATATAATTCTCTAGATCTTTATCACCTCTACCTGAGAGGTTTAGAACAATTATATCAGTCGAATTAAATTTTTTATGATCAAATACTGCTAAAGCATGTGAGGTTTCAATAGCAGGAATAATTCCTTCAAGTTGTGACAATTGCAAACCAGCTGACATTGCCTCGTCATCATCTATTGAAATAAACTCTCCTCTTCCTGAGCTAAATAAATTAGCATGCATAGGCCCTATACCTGGATAATCTAATCCAGCTGAAATTGAATAGGGTTCAGTTATTTGACCATCATCGGTTTGCATAAGTAAGGTCTTACTCCCATGTATAATTCCCGTTTTACCCAATTTTGTAGTCGCAGCTGATTTTCCAGAATTTACTCCTTTTCCAGATGCCTCAACACAAATAATTTTTACTCTTTCATAATCCAAATAATCATAAAACGTACCAGCCGCATTACTTCCTCCACCTACACAAGCGATTAAATAATCTGGATAATTTCTTCCTTCAACTAAAAGAAGTTGCTCTTTAATCTCTTTTGAAATAACAGACTGAAATCTAGCAACCATATCAGGAAAAGGATGTGGTCCAACAACGCTCCCAACAATGTAATGAGTATCAATTGGATTGTTAATCCAGTCTCTCATTGCTTCATTTGTCGCATCTTTTAAAGTTGAACTTCCAGATGTTACGGGAATGATATCAGCTCCTAACATTTTCATTCTTGCAACATTTGGAGCCTGTCTTTTAACGTCAGTAGCACCCATATATACGATACATTTTAAACCCATTAAAGCACAAACTGTTGCTGTAGCCACTCCATGTTGTCCTGCTCCAGTTTCAGCGATAATCCGCGATTTTTTTAATCTTTTTGCAAGGATTATTTGTCCTATTGTATTGTTAATTTTATGTGCTCCTGTGTGATTTAGATCTTCTCTTTTTAAATATATTTTAGCAGAATATTTTTCTGATAAATTTTTTGAAAAATATAGCGGAGATGGTCTGCCAACATAGTCTTTAAGCAATTGATTAAATTCTTGCTGAAAACTATCATCACTCATTATTTTAATATAATTTTCTTTAAGCTCATCAATATTATGTAAGAGCATTTCCGGAATATATGCGCCTCCAAAATCTCCATAGTAACCTTTAGAATTTACATTATAACTCATTTTTAAAATTTTTAATTAATTCATAATCTTTTTTTGCATACTCAATTTCAAAGTGACTATTAATATCTACTGCAAAACAGTATTTTGAAATTGTTGAACTAAAAAAGTCTTTTAATTCCTCTATATTGTGTAAACCAATACCGCCACTTAAGAAATATGGTTTATTGAATTTATAGCTTTTTAAAATTTTCCAGTCAAAAGATACTCCATTACCACCCGGTAATTTCCCTTTTGTATCAAACAGAAAATAATCGCATTTCATATAATTTTCGGTTGAATTAAAATTGAAATTTTTATCAATTGAAAATGCTTTTATTATTTTAACATCTCGAATTTGTGATATAAATTCAGGTTGCTCATATCCATGTAATTGCACTAAATCTAAACTATATTTTTTAATGATAAAGTTTAGGTATTCGATTTCAGGATTAACAAAAATACCTACCTTTTTAATATTTTTATTAACCCTTGGTATTGGTTCATTATCGAAAAATCTTTTTGATTTATTATAAAATATAAAACCCATATAATCAGGGTTTAATTTTGAAATTAAACTGATATTATCATTATATTTCATACCACAAATTTTTAATTTCATAATTCAATTTTTTTTATAAACTCGCTTGCAGCCAGTCCCGGATTTATTGTTTTCATAAAATATTCTCCTATTAAAAAACCATTAAATCCATATTTCCTTAAATCTTTGACAGTATTATAATTGTCAATTCCACTCTCTGAAATCTTTAAAAAATCACTAGGAATTTTTTTTGAGATTTTTTTTGAGATGTTTATGTCTGTTTTAAATATTTTTAAATCCCTATTATTCACTCCAATCAAATCTATATATGGATTCATTACCTTTTCTAGTTCATTNTCATTATGAATTTCTGCCAAGACNTCTAGATGCAANTCATTAGCTAGCTTGGATAGCTTGAAAATTTCCTGTTTACTTAAAACCGAAGCGATTAATAAAATTACATCAGCGCCTAATGATTTTGATTCAAGAATTTGAAATTCATCTAAAATAAAATCTTTTCTTAAAATTGGTCCTTCAAAAATTTCCCTAGCAATTTTTAAATCATCGTTTGTCCCACCAAAGAAATCAAAGTCTGTTAGAACTGAAATTCCACAAACTCCTGCATCTTGATATCCGCTAATAACCTCTTGTATTTTTAGTTTATTGTTGATGATATCTTTTGATGGAGATTTTCTTTTATGCTCTGCAATTATTCCAGAGCTGCTTGATTTTAATTTGCTTTTTAAAGAAATAGTTTCTCTATCAAAAAATAAAGAAGACTCTAATTGACTTGTAGAATAATTTAGTTTGAGATGGCTTATCTCATTTTTTTTGTGACGAATTATTTTATTCAAAACATTCATTTACTTAGTTCAATTAATGTGTTAAATGATTTAAGGGCTTTTTTACTTAATAATGAGTCTTTTGCTAAGTCAAAAGCTTCAGAAATTCCAATTTCTTTTGCAGTAGAAATTGCCAAAGCAGAGTTTGCAAGAACCACATCAGTTTGCTCTTTCGTAGATCTCAAATTTAAAACATCAAGAAAAATTGAAGCAGCTTGCTCAATAGTATTACCACCAAAGATTTTTTCAGGGGAAATTATCTTTGAATCAAAATATTTAGGTTTTATTAATAACTCATTATTATTTGAAACAACTTTTGAATCTCCTGTTAATGAAATTTCATCGTAGCCATCTAAAGAATGAACAATTGAATATTTAAATCCCTTAGTTGTTTCAAAAACAGACTTATAAAGTCTTAGAATATCCAATCCGTATACACCAACAAGTTGATTATTTGGTCGGCAAGGATTTACCAATGGACCTAAAATATTAAAAAATGTTTTCATTCCAAGTGCCTTTCTCACAGGTGCAACATTTTTCATTGCAGGATGAAATAATGGAGCATGTAAGACACATATATGAGCCTTATTTAAACAGGTTTTTAAATAGTCTTCTTCATTTGTAAATTTTATACCAAAATACTCTAACACATTGGATGAACCACAAGCTGAAGAAACAGAATAATTACCATGTTTTGCAACATGAATTCCTGCACCAGCTGTAACAAAAGATGACAAGGTAGAGATATTAAATGTATTTTTATTATCACCCCCTGTGCCACACAAATCAATGGTTTCAAAATCACTAAAATCCAATTTTACACATAATTCTAGCAATGCATCTCTAAAACCAATAAGCTCATTTGTTGATGTTCCTCTTAGCATAAAAACTGTCAAAAAAGAAGCAACCTGTTCATGATTATATTTTCCCATTGAAATATCANTAAGAACTTCTTTAGATTCTTTTTCGTCTAAATTTTCATGATTTATTAATCTCGTTAAAATTTCTTTCATTTTAATTATTAATCCAGTTTTCTATAATTTTTTTTCCGTAAGGGGTTAAAATAGATTCAGGATGAAACTGAACTCCCTTAACGTCATATTGGGTGTGTCTTATCGACATAATTTGATTATTGTCATCGACAGATGTTATTTCAAGTTGATCAGAAATATTGTCTACTACCCATGAATGATATCTAGCTGCCTGAAAATTATTTTTGATTCCATGAAAAATTGATTCGTCTTTTACACAAAGGTTTATGTTAGATGAAATTCCATGAAATACTTCGTCTAAATTTTTCAAAGATCCACCATAAACTTCNGCAATAGCTTGTTGGCCGAGACATATTCCAAGAATACTTTTTGTTGGACCATACCTTTCAATTACTTTTTTCAATAGACCTGCCTCATCGGGAATCCCAGGGCCAGGCGATAATAAAATTTTATCAAATTTTGAGATATCATCTAAATCAAATTTATCATTTCTAACAACGGTTACATCATAATTCATTTCCTTAATTAGGTGTACCAAATTATAAGTAAAACTATCNTAATTATCTATTACTAAAANCTTATTCATTTTATAATTTATCAGCCATTTTAATTGACTTTGTTAATGCATTTAATTTATTATAAACCTCTTGTAATTCATTATTTTCGTCAGACTTATCTACAATCCCAGCACCTGCTTGCCAATACAAAAAGTTATTTTTACTTAGGAAAGTTCTTATCATTATNGCATGATTAAAATCACCATTGAAATCTAATATTCCTATTGCACCTCCATAATAACCTCTATTAGTTTTTTCATATTTTTCGATTAATGTCATAGCCATGTGTTTTGGTGCTCCAGAAAGAGTTCCAGCAGGAAAAGTGTCTGCAATTATTTTTAAATTTTTATCATTGTTATCCAGCTTACCTGTGACTTTACTTACTAAATGGATAACATGAGAGAAATATTGTACTTCTTTAAATTTTTCAACCTTAACAAGCTGACAATTCCTACTTAAATCATTTCTAGCAAGATCNACTAACATAACATGCTCACTTCCTTCTTTTGGGTCATTTAGCAATTTTTCAGCAAGTATTTTATCCTCTGTTTCATTTCCGGTTCTTTTAAAGGTTCCTGCGATAGGGTGAATTTCAGCTAACTTTTCCTTGATAACAAGTTGGGCTTCCGGTGAACTACCAAAAATTTTGTANCCTCCATAATCAAAATAAAATAAGTATGGGGAGGGGTTTATGCTTCTTAATGCTCTGTAAACATTGAAGTCATCTCCAGAAAATTTTTGAGAAAATCTCCTNGATAAAACCAGTTGAAAAANGTCTCCCCTTTTACAATGATTCTTGGCATAATTAACNTGTTTTATAAATTCTTTATCGGTTAGATTTGAATTTANATCATCAATAGAATTAAATTTATAATTACTTGAACTAGATACTTTTATAAGTTGATATATTTTGTCAATATTATTTTGCTCATCTGAAGAATGACAAAAAATATATGCCTCGTTCTTGAAATGATTAATTGCAATAATATTTTTATAAATACCATAATACATNTCAGGAATTTTTACTGAATCATCTTTCACACTAATTTCTATATCCTCAAAATATTTTACAGCATCATAAGAGGTGTATCCAAAAAGACCGTTGCTAATGAATGGTAATTCAGATGATTCAACATTAAATCGATTTATGAAATTTTGTAGTTCAATGATTAAATTTTCTTTTGAGCAAGAAATCTCATTGTTTGACTTGTCAGGAAATTTCGTTGATAGAATATNTTCAAAAACTTCAAAAGATGCAATCTGATTAAAGCATATATATGAGAAACTGTTATTATTTGAGTTGTAATCGCTACTCTCTAAGAGAAGGCTATTAGGATATTTATCTCTAATTCTTAAATAAACACTTACAGGTGTAATTGTATCTACTAAAAATTTCTTTTTATATGTCTTTAATCTAAATTTTTTCATTTTTACTTCTTAATGGGGGCTTTTACACCCCCGTTAAAAAAACAAACTAAAACCAATCATGAACAAAAAAAAAGCTTATCGTGATGATAAGCTTTTTCTCAAATTAAAATATAGCGACTACCTCACGAAATGAATATTTCATGTTTCCACCACCACATATTTAATTGTAAATTTTTCATTGATGTAAATATAACAATCTATTTTTTTAAATAAAAAATGAAATCAAAAATTTTTAATTTATTTTTTTTATGATTGAATACCCAATTAAATAGTCGACATTTGCACGATTAAATAATTTAATGACAAAGTTTAAAGAATTAGGCGTAAATAAAGAGCTCTGCAAAGCAATCGAAGAACTGGGTTTTAAAAATCCTACAGAAGTTCAGAAAGAATCAATCCCTTTTTTACTCACAGAAAATGAGGACCTAATCGCACTTGCTCAAACAGGTACAGGTAAAACAGCTGCTTTTGGATTGCCCGCAATTCAACAAGTTAATGTAGAAAATAAAAATGTTCAAGTAATTATTCTTTGCCCAACTCGTGAATTGTGTGTTCAGATTTGTAAAGATTTAGAATCCTATTCAAAATATGTTAAAGGTATTAAGCTTTTATCTGTTTACGGAGGTACAAATATTGAAACACAAATTAAATCTTTAAAAAAAGGAGTTCAGATTGTAGTTGGAACACCTGGAAGAACAAAAGATTTATTGAAAAGAAAAAATTTAAAACTAGAAATAGTTAATAAGGTAATACTAGACGAGGCAGATGAAATGCTTAGTATGGGGTTCAAAGATGATTTGGATTTTATTTTGGATAAAACCTCGTCAAATAGACAAACCATGTTGTTTTCAGCAACAATTTCTAAAGAAGTTAAAAGTATCTCAAAAAAATATATGAGAGATGCCAGAGAAATTACCGTTTCCAAAATAAATTCAACCGCAAAAAATATTGANCATCANATTTATAATGTAAGCTCAAGAAATAAATATGAGGCNTTAAAAAGAATCGCTGATTTTAATCCAAATATTTACGGAATCGTTTTCTGTAGAACAAAAAGACATACCAAAGAAATAGCTAATAANTTCATGGCTGANGGTTATAANGCTGATGCAATTCANGGAGATNTNTCTCAAAATCAAAGAGATGANGTNATGCANAGATTTAGANATAAGTCANTNCANATNTTAATTGCTACTGATGTTGCAGCGAGAGGCCTAGACGTTGATGATATNACACACGTAATTAATTATTCACTTCCTGACGACCCTGAAGTTTATGTTCATAGAAGTGGTAGAACCGCTAGAGCTGGAAAAAGTGGAATCTCAATTGCTATTTCAAATGAAAGCGAAAGAAGAAAAATAAAATCTATCGAAA
>NZHJ01000017.1 GCA_002691265.1 Flavobacteriaceae bacterium
TAGCTTAACATCAGAAGAAATTTCTTTTTGTTTGTATTCATCGTAATATAACTTTCCACATTGCCATATTACCTGCAGGTTGATATACTTTAAATAATCTTGAATAGAGTAAATAGCTTTATTAATCTCTCTTGATCCTAAACTACCTCCAATGACAAGCATTGTTTTCTTATCGGCATTTAAATCAAAAGATTCAATTCCTTTATCAAATAAATCTGAAAAATTATTAATATTTGATCTGACCGGGTTTCCTGTTAATACAATCTTATTCTTTGGGAAATACTTTTCCAAGTTTTCATAAGCAACACAAACTTTATTTACCTTCTTTGATAATAATTTATTTGTTAAACCAGGGTAAGAATTTTGCTCCTGAATTAATGTCGGAATATTTAAAAGATTCGCCACATACATAATTGGGCCACTAGCATATCCGCCGGTTCCAATTACAATATTAGGATTGAATTTCTTTATAATAATCAGTGATTGAAAAATACTTATCAATAATTTTAACGGAACTAAAATATTCTTTAAAAAATTTGTTCTATTAAATCCAGAAATCCATAAGCCCATTATATCAAATCCATATTTTGGCACAATATTCATTTCCATTTTGTTGTTTGCACCGACAAATAATATCTCTGAATTCTTATCTCTAAACAATAATTCATTAGCAATAGAAATAGCAGGGAATATATGTCCTCCTGTTCCACCACCTGATAATATTATTCTGTTTCTATTCATTTATATTGTTTCTTTTAATATATCCAATGGGCTATCTTCCTCAATATTGTTAATTTGAACTCCAGTACCATTCCTGACACTTTGAATAATCCCTATGGCAATGCAGGTCATCCAAATTGAGGTTCCACCACTACTAATTAGTGGAAGGGGCTGGCCAGTGATTGGAAATAGTTCAACTGAAACCCCTATATTAACTAGAGCCTGGAATACGATAGGAACACCAAGAGCAATCACCAATAATGAACCAAATACACTTTCTGCTTTATTTGAAATGATTATTATCCTTAGAAGAAATAATGCATAAACGGTTAGAAGAAATAATCCCCCAATTAATCCGTACTCTTCTATAATTATTGCAAAAATAAAATCTGATGAAGATTGTGGTAAAAAATTCTTTTGAACACTTTTTCCCGGACCTAAACCTCTGACCCCACCTGTAGCAATAGCTATTTTTGCTTTCTCAATTTGATAATTTTCTGTGGTATTTTCTTTATTGACAAAATTTTCAATTCTACTTTTCCATGTATCAACTCTATTTGGAAAAATTCCCGGATAAGCTTTAATTGTTAAAATAAAAATTGACAATACAAGAATCCCTGATAAAACTATTCCTAGCAGATGTTTTATAGGGTAGCCGCCTACAAAACACAACAAAATAACCATACTAAATATTATCGCTGTAGTTGAAAAGTTTGCAGGAAGAATTAACAGTAATATCAATAATGTGGGAATCCAAAGCGGTAATATAGTCTGACTAAAACGAACATCAATATCTTTAATTTTAGCCAAATATCTAGAAACATATACCATTAAAATTACTCCTGCTAAAGTAGAAGGTTGGAATGTAAATCCAATAAATGGAATTTTAATCCATCTATTTGTGTTGGTTAATGAATCTGTAACGCTTGGCTGAAAGATTGTGTATAAAAGAAGAACTATNACTACAGGNATCATTAGTATAGAAATACCTCTAAAGTAGTGNTATGGGATTTTTTGCATTAAATACATAAATGTGAANCCNAGCGAGAGGTGAATAAAATGCTTAAACAAATAATTAAANGTATTNCCTGATCCTGANANATATGCNAGGTTACTTGCCGCACTGTAGACAGGTAAAAAAGAAAAGCCTGCAAGCAATATTAAAACTGCCCACAAAGTTTTATCNCCCTTTATGTTTGCAAAAATATTATTCACTATAATTTTCTAACAGCTGTTTTAAATTGTCTTCCTCTATCCTCAAAATCATCAAATAAGTCAAAACTAGCACAAGCTGGAGATAGCAATACACAATCACCAGAAGATGATATTTTATATGCTGCATTCACTGCTTCATCCATNGATTTTGCCTCNACTATNTACTCTACTACATTTTCAAAATGATCCATTATTTTNAGATTATTTAAGCCCAANCATATAATTGCTTTTACTCTTTTATTTACCACCTTAGTTAAATCAGCGTAATCATTTCCTTTGTCGACTCCACCTACAATCCAAACTGTTGGCGACTCCATTGATTCAANCGCATAATANGTTGCATTAACATTTGTAGCCTTNGAATCATTTATATATTTAACCTTGTTAATNGTCAATACATTTTCTAATCTGTGTTCAACTCCTTGAAAATGCTCAAGACTTTTTCTTATGGTTTCTTTTCTAATTTTTAACAAATTTGCAACNGTNGCTGCAGCCATTGCATTCTTAATNTTATGATTTCCTTTTACTAAAAANNTATCTGTTGGCATATTAATTATATTTTTATCCGTTATAATATTTATTTCATTATCTAAAAAGTATGCTCCTTGTTTGACTTTTTTTTTTATCGAAAAAGGGAGCAANCTAGACTTAATTTTTTTTGTTTTTATATACTTATTTATTGTCTCACAATCAAAATCATATATTAGATAATCATCATGTGATTGGTTTTTAATTATTTTAAATTTTGAATCNACATATGCTTCAAAATTTNTNTATCTATCNAGGTGATCTGNTGTNATNGAAGTTATTATAGCNATATGAGGCTTAAAATTTTCAATTCCGTCCAGTTGAAAACTACTGANNTCAACNANACTAAANTCAACATCTTCNTCACAAACACTNGAAAAACTATTACCAATATTTCCNGAAATTGAACAAGAAAAACCAGCATCTGAAATGAGTTTGTGGGTTATAGTTGTTGTAGTTGTCTTTCCGTTACTTCCGGTGACACCAATTATTTTGGAATTGCAGTAGTTAGATGCAAACTCAATTTCTGAGATTATTTTTAACTGCTTCGAATCAAGGAATTTTACAATATCACTACTGTCTGAAATTCCTGGACTTTTTATCACTAAGTCCACATTTAGCGTCTTAGCNTTTTCATGTGAATTCTCTTCAAAATTAATTGATGAATTAATNAATTTTTCNTTNGTGGAATCANGTATANCTCCAGCATCAGAGATAAANACANTATAATTATTCTTTTTGGCCAGTAATGCACTACCCAATCCACTTTCCCCTGCTCCAAGTATTAGTATAGTCATTATCTGATTTTTAATGTTATGATTGAAAGAATCGCNAGAAAAATTCCCACAATCCAAAATCTAGTTACAATCTTACTTTCGTGATANCCCTTNTTTTGAAAATGATGATGCAANGGNGACATAAGAAAAATTCTTTTTCCNANACCAAACTTTTTTCTAGTNTACTTGAAGTATAAAACCTGAATAATAACTGAAAGGTTTTCGATAAGAAAAATNCCACATATTAANGGAATAAGCCATTCTTTTCTAACAGCGATNGAAATTACGGCNATAATTCCTCCAATTGTCAAACTGCCAGTATCACCCATAAATACCTGAGCTGGATAAGTATTATACCACAAGAATCCAACAAGTGATCCGACAAAAGCACCAATAAAAATTGTTATTTCTCCGACCCTTGGTATGTACATTATATTTAAATAATCTGAGAAGATGATATTTCCTGACACCCACGTAAAGACACCTAGAGTTAAAACAATTATTGCNGATGAACCAGCTGCAAGCCCATCCAANCCATCTGTTAAATTGGCNCCATTTGAAACAGCCGCAATAATTAGTACAACAAAAAATANAAACACAATCCACGTATATGATTCTAAACTTGGATCTATCCATGTAATTAAATCTGAGTAATTAAAAACATTATCCTTAACAAATGGAATAGTCGTTTCAGTNGACTTATACTCAGAAAGATTATCCACTGATTGAAGTTCAANACCAAATGGACTTTGATCTTTAACAGTTACATCAGGATGAAAAAANAGAGTNGCNCCNATAAATAANCCCAATAAAATCTGACCAATNATTTTATATTTACCTCTTAATCCTTCTTTGTCATTTTTGTATAGCTTTATATAATCGTCTACAAAACCAATGATACCCATCCATAGTAAAGTCACAATTAATAAAATGATGTATATGTTATTTAAGTTTGCAAAAAGAAATACAGGAATAATTGTAGCTAAAATGATGATTAACCCACCCATTGTCGGAGTGCCTTTTTTTTCTATTTGGCCTTCTAATCCTAGATCTCGTATCGATTCTCCAATTTGTTTTTTTCTTAAAAAATCAATTATTCTTTTACCAAAAATTGTTGAGATTAAAAGAGAAGTTATNATNGCAGCTGCNGCTCTAAAGGAAATATAGGTAAATAANGATGCTCCAGGAATTTGATATTGACTTTCTAAATATTCGAAAAAATAATAAAGCATATTTTAATTTTTTTGGTTTAATAATTCCTTAACTATCTCAAAGTCNTCAAAGTCACTNCTAACACCTTTTACNTCCTGATATGANTCATGNCCTTTTCCTGCTACTAGAATAATATCATTTGTACGGGCAAATTGACATGCTGCTTTAATAGCTTCTTTTCTGTTTGATATTGATATTGTTTTATTTGAATTCGTAGATCTAACTCCACTGATCATTTCTTCGATTATAATTTCTGGATCTTCAAATCTTGGATTGTCACTTGTAAAAATCACTTTTGAACTCAAATTACTAGCTATATCACCCATCAATGGTCTTTTTGATTTATCTCTGTTCCCTCCACATCCAACAACAGTTATCANATTATTTTCTGAAGTCTTAATCTCATTTATTGANTTTAATATATTCTCAAGCGCATCTGGTGTGTGAGCATAATCAANNATAGCGGTAATTTTATTTTTTTTATAGAATTGGAATCTTCCAGCTACTNCATCTAAAGAACTCATAGCTTTAAGAAGTTCGTTTTTAGGTAAGCCTAGNATTGAGGCAGCTGAGTAAACNGATAGTATATTATATGCATTAAATTTTCCAACCAATTTTGACCAAAATTCAGTGCTATTTATTTTAAGAAGCATGCCATCAAAAGAAGATTCTAAAATTTTAGCTTTGAAATCTGAAACAGAATTTAAAGAATAGGTGTATTTGTCTGCTATTGTGTTTTGAAGCATAACCATACCATTCTTATCATCATTATTAGTTAAGGCAAATGAGTTATTACTTAGTGAATCAAAAAATNGNTTTTTNGTNTCTCGATAATTTTCAAAACTTTCATGATAATCAAGATGATCATGAGTCAAATTTGTAAAAATNCCNCCCTTAAAAANCAATCCGTCTGTTCTNTTTTGATCAATTCCGTGTGAACTGACCTCCATAAAGCAGTATCTAACATTTGAATTTACCATTTCACTTAAAAATCTATTTATCGAAAGTGAATCAGGAGTGGTTTGATTAGCCTGAAAATTTTTATTATCGTATGAAATCTTAACGGTTGAAATTAAACCTGATTTTATTTCTAGCACCGTGTATAAATCAAATAATAAAGTAGCAATAGTTGTCTTTCCGTTTGTTCCTGTAACTCCAATTAAGTTTAATTTAGAAGATGGGTTGTCAAAATAATTTGATGAAATAATTGCTAGAGCTTTTCTTGATGATTTGACATTAACATAGACAACTCCATCAGTTTTATTATCAGGAATTTTTTCACAAACAATACAGTTTGCACCATTTTGAATTGCTTGTGATATGAAACTATGACCGTCAACATTTACTCCAGTAATAGCAACGTACATATCACCATCGCTTATTAATCTTGAGTCAAATTCAATTTTATTAATCGATAAAGAAGTATTCCCTATAACGGAATTAATTTCTACTTTATATAATATTTCTCTTAATAGCTTCAACTCAAATTTATTTTTACAGTTTGACCTTTTTTTAATTTTGTTCCTGGTTTAGTCAATTGTTTAATTCTGTTGCCGTTTCCTTCGACTAATACCTGACATCCAGCATTTTCTATTAATGGAATTACGTCCATAAGCTCATAACCAGAAATATCTGGCATTATCATATTTTCAAGATTTGAGATAACTTCCTCGTTAATTCTTTGTTTTTGGACCTCAAATTTCAACTCGTCATAACTTTCCACATTTGGAATATTCGAATATATCTTTTGTGCAATTTCCTTNAATACTGGTGCTGCAACTACATTACCGTAATATCCCTTACTCTTGTTTGGCTTATGGATGACAACTATACATGAATATTTTGGTTTATCAGCTGGGAAATATCCAGCAAAAGATGANATATATAATCCTTCNGATTTCCAATATTCAGTCTGACATGTNCCTGTTTTTCCAGCCATTGAAAAGTCTTCAGAATAAATATTATGNGCNGTACCATGTTCTTTTTCTACAACATTTTTCATCATATTTTTCACCTTATCGATTGTCTCTTGACTACATATTGAATTTGAAATTATCTCAGTGTCAAACTTTTCAACTACCTGATCAAATTGCTTTACCTCTTTTATAAATCTTGGCTTCACCATAACTCCGTTATTAGCAATAGCATTATAAAATGTTAAGGTTTGAAGTGGTGTTAGGGAAATTCCGTATCCGAATGCCATCCATGGAAGGTCTAATCCATCCCAATTTACTTTGTCATTTGGATGCGTAAACTTTGGTACTCCCTCACCAAATATTGGTAAGCCCAAAGGACTATTTATTTTCATATCAAACAGGCCTTCAACAAACTTTTCGGGCTTATCTTGATAATTATCATTAATTATTTGAACCAATGCTGTATTTGATGACACCTCAAATGCTCTGGCTGCTGAAATTTTTCCATATCCACCTTTTTTTGAATCCCTAACTTTTCTTCCGTAAAAACTTAGAATCCCATTTTTAGTGTCAATTACATCTGAAGTGTCAATTACTTTATCTTCAAGAGCCCTTACCATAGCCATTAGCTTAAATGTTGATCCCGGTTCATGGGATTCACCAACAGCATAATTTAATTTTTCATAATATTTACCCTCTGAAGTTCTTCCTAGGTTTGAAATTGCCTTAATTTCTCCGGTTTTAGTTTCCATTACAACCACACTTCCATGTTCAGCTTCATAAAACTCTAATTGACGTAAAAGTGAATGATGGACTAAATCTTGGATTTCAATATTCAATGTGGTATGTAAATCATAACCATCTCTTGGCTCCTTTTCATTATAATCTAATACTGGCTTCCACTGACCTAGGCCTATTTTTTGAGAGAATCTTATTCCATTTTCACCTTTTAGATATTTTGGCCCAAAAGCCCCGTCAAGGCCTGGTCTCATTGCATTTCCAAAGTCATCATATCTTTCATACCCAACTGTTCTTTGTGCAATTCCACCAATTGGATAGTCTCTTTTAGTGTATTGCTCAGTGATGAAACCTCCTCGAAAACCACCTAAATTAAATAATGGGAAATTTTTAAATTTCTTAAAATCTAGATAACCTAAATTTCTGGCAATCAATAAATATCTGTTTTTATCTTTTCGTGCCTGTCTTAATTTATTGGAATATTTTTCAGATGACTCGCCGAAATAGACAGCAAGTTCTGATGCTAAAAGATCTACATATTTATTAAAGTTTGTGTCACTTGGAGCTAAAGCATCAAATCTGATGTCATATTTTGGAACCGAGCTAGCAAGTAATTTTCCAGAGTCTGAATAAATATTACCTCTGTTTGCAGGGATTTCAATGTTTTTAAATTCTCTCTTTTCAGAAATACTGATATAATAGTCACCTTGAAAGAATTGTAAATCAATAATCTTGAAAACAATGGAGAAAATAATAACGATCAGAAACAAGCTGATAACATAAAGTCTATTCGTTATTTTTTTCTTAGTTACTGACATTGATTATAATTTTGACAGGTGGTGTTTTCGATGATTTTATTCCTTGCTCAACTAATCTATTTTTAACCGAAGATTCCATTTTATAAGTCATCAATCTAGTTCTTGTATCAACAAACTCAGATCTCAAGGATTTAATTTCTTCATTTAGTGCAGCTATTTTGTAAACTTTCTTATCAATTGAATGTGAAGATGATATCATAATAAGAGCGAGTATCAGAAAAAGAAAAATGTAAATCCAATTTGAGGCGGATTTTTCATCAACTAAAAAAGACCCTCCCAATATGTTAAATATTCTTCTTTTCATTTACTTAAATTTTTTCTGCAATTCTCAACTTTGCACTTCTTGCTCTAATATTTTCTTTAATTTCTAAGTTTGAAGGTTGAATCATTTTTCCAACTTTCTTGAAGGGAACTGAAAAATTCCCAAAAAAATCTTTTTCTTTAAGATTTGAAAAACTTCCATTATTAATAAATCGTTTAACAAGTCTATCCTCTAGCGAGTGATATGAGATGATACATAATCTACCNCCTGGAACTAATAATTGACTAGACTGTTCTAAAAATGTCTTTAAAACATCAAGCTCTTTGTTAACTTCGATTCTTATAGCTTGATAAATTCTTGAAAGATTTTTATTTAAATACCTTTCAGGAAATAGTGGACTTAATATTTTATTTAAATCAAAAGTTGTTTTTATTTTTTCTTTAGATNTAGCGGTAAAAATCTGATTTGATATTTTTTTTGAATTTTTTAAATCTCCGTATTCGAATAATACTTTACTCAGTTTTTCTGATGAATATTCGTTTACAACCTTCATTGCGCAGTTGTCATTTTTTTTATTCATTCTCATGTCAAGGCTNGCATTATATCTATATGAAAATCCTCTTTCTGGGGTATTAATTTGAAACGAGGACACTCCAAGATCAGCAAGAATTCCATTAACTTTTGAAAACCCTAAATTTTTTAAAAATCTCTTCATATGTTTAAAATTTTCATTGACGAAATAAAAATTATTTTCGTCGAAAGTATTATTGAATGAATCTGGATCTTGATCAAAGGAAATTAAACTACCCTCATTCGAAAGATTCTTCAATATTTCATAACTATGACCTCCTCCTCCAAAAGTTGCATCTACATAAACTCCTTTCGGATATACTTTTAAACCATTAATTGACTCCTCCAGTAATACCGGTAAATGATAACTACTCTTCATCACCTCCCATAACTTCCTCAGCTAGCTTAGCAAAATCATCTCTTGAGTCAGCAATTGCTTTTTCATAACTAGGCCTGTCCCATATTTCAATAATATTCACTGATGTGGAAAGAGTAACCTCCTTACTAATATTTGAAAATTCAATAAGATCTTTAGGAATTAACAATCGTCCGTTTCCATCCAGTTCAACAAATTTTACCCCTGCGGTAAATCTTCTAATGAAATCATTATTTTTTTTCTTAAATCTATTTAGTGAATTTACCTTAGTGATAAGATCCTCCCATTGATTTAATGGATATAGCTCTAGGCAATTCTGAAAAACTGCTCTTTTAAGTACAAAACCTTTACTAACCACTGGGGCTAACTGTTTTTTAAATGCTGAAGGAATTAACAACCTTCCTTTCGCATCAATTTTGCACTCGTATGTTCCAATTAAATAGTTCAAAGTATTTCTCAGTTATGTAATCTCAAATTTACTAAAAATTTTACCACATTTTACCACATTTTACCACATTGTTAATAAAATTTGGTTTTGATTAAGAT
>NZHJ01000018.1 GCA_002691265.1 Flavobacteriaceae bacterium
TTATTCTAATTATATATTAATAAAGATATTACTTATTTTAGAAATCTAAAATGGGTCATTAACTCAGTTGGTTCAGAGTGCTACCTTGACAGAATAAATACAGTATTGTTATATTTATGTTAAGATTTAATAGTTTATTGTAACCAAAATGTATACAAACGTTATTTTCAGGAATTAGGACATTAAACAATTAACANATTATAGGGTCATTAACTCAGTTGGTTCAGAGTGCTANCTTGACAGGGTAGAAGTCACTGGTTCGAATCCAGTATGACCCACTATATTGATAATAAAAATTATTGTAGATTTACAGAAATTAAATTAATTATTATGAAAAATTTTGTTTTAATGATGTTAGTAATAACACTCGCATCTTGTACAGGTAACGTCCAACATCCTGATTTTGAAAATAATGTTAAACTTGGGCAAAAATTCTTTCAACTTCATGGTGAAGAAAATTTTGATGCAATGGCAGACATGCTTCACGATGATCTTCAATGGACCAGTCCAAAGTATGGAGAAGGTTTAGTAACAAAAGAAACTCAATTAGGTTACATTAAAATGTATCAAGATTTATATGATAATATAAACTTTGAAGCAAATTATTGGTTACCTGGTGTTGACACACTGTCTTTACAAAATGATGGTAGTGTAAGAGTTTATGGCTCATGGACAGGTGTTCACACTGAAACTGGTAATGAATTTAATCTTGGTTCTTATCACACTATGGCATTCGAAGACGGAAAGATTGTTGGAGGCGGGGATTGGTTTGATTTGACTGGCTTTGTTCAAGAATCAACTAAACCAGCAATGACTGAGTAAATTATTATTCACTCAAATTATTTAAAAAGGTGCCTTTTGGCGCCTTTTTTGTTTTACGGATATTATGAATATTTTAATCTTTATCTCANTATTCTCTAATTTAATAATGGTAGGTATTTCACTAATCACCCATTTTGTAACATATCCCTCCTTTAAATTAATCAAATCAAGCATTTTTTCTGAGTTTCACAAAAGCTATACTAACAAAATGCTTTTGATTGTTGCACCCGTAATGATTCTTGAGCTGATTAGTTCAATATTGCTGGTGATTTTTGATGTAAGCGATAATGATACAGAGATCGGTTTATTAATTACTCTTATTCTTATATGGTTTTTGACCTTTTTTACTATTGTTCCAATACATAATAAACTAGCAGTAAATTACACTAAAGATTTAAACCAAAAATTGATTAAATACAATGGTTTTCGAACTACACTTTGGATAATAAAGCTTATATTATTTATAGGATTTTGTGATTATCTGGCCGCTAATTTTCATTAAAGCTAACTCTGAAAGCTTTGTATTATATTTTGATGAATTTTTTTGTAATTCAGCTTTTTGTAGTTTAAGTTGTGCGTCTCTAAATTGTATTGAGCTCAATTGACCTAAGTTGTATTGTTCTAGGTTTCTTTCAAAATTAAGTTTATTGGTCTCCAAGTTTTTAATCTGAACTTCAAAAATATATTGATTGTTTGTGTGGGTTTGATACAAGTTATTTAATTCATTAAAAAATAAATTTATTCTTCTCTCTTTTTCAATTTTTGAATTTTCATATTTTATTTTTGCATTCTTATTTACAATTATTTTTCTACCAGAGTTAAAGATATCCCAAGATAAATTAATACCACCAGAAAATCCCTGGTTAATATTCTCATTAAAAAAAGCATATGGATTGTTATTTATACTCTCATTCCAGCCATAGGATCCAACCAAACCTATTGTTGGTAAATATGTTGATTTTGTTGCTCTCATTTCATTTTTGGAGANGGCTATGTTTTTATCATCTATTTTAAGTGAGGTGTTATTTTCTTGAGCATTCTTGTAAGCGTCATTTAATTCATCAAAATTTAAAAAATCAACCTCTGTAACCAAATCATACATTTTTTCTGAATCAACATTCATAATCAGATTTAAATCTCTTTTTACGTTNGATAAATTACTTATTGTATTTAAATAGTTAATACTATCATTTTTAAAATCTACTTCAGCGTTTAAAACCTCAAGANTTGTAGACTGACCATATTCTAGCTCCAATTTTTTTCTGTTAAGTCTGGTCTTGGATATTTCTAAGTTACCCTTATATATGTTTTGTTCTTCAATTAATCTACAAGCTTCAAAATAAACGGTATATAATTGAAAAATNGTATTTTCAATGANTTCCTTAACTTCCAGTTTAGATTTATTTAATAATTCTTTAGATTTTCTGTAATTAAATTTCCTACCCGTACCATCTACTATGATGAAATTTAATGAGATGTTGGCAGAATTAGAATCACTTTCGATATTATCAAGAGATCCCTCAAGACCTGATGGGGTTTTAATTTCAACGTTTTGATTGGATTTGATTAATCCAGCACCAGCATTAATTTGTGGCAGGTATCCGCTGTTTAAAAAACTTGCATTGTTATCACTTATTTTTTCAAAATTTTCAAAAATTTTAATATTTAGATTATTTTCTAGCGTAATGATAGTGGCTTCTTTAAGATTTAATACCTCTTGGGCGCTAAACTTTAAGGATAGTAAGGAGGTAATAATTAAAATTTTATAATTCATTGTTCTATGTTTTGTTCAATTACTGGAGCTTCAATATTTCTTTTTGCTATTTTTTCTCCATAATATAACCAATGTAGACCAACCTTGATTGAATTTGTAATTGATAATAATATCGGTAATAAGATTAGCGTTAGAAGAGTTGCATAACCGATTCCATATGCAATAGAAATTGCCATTGGTTTTAATAATTGAGCCTGAAAACTTTTTTCTAAAATAATAGGGGCAAGGCCTGCAATGGTAGTTACTGATGTCAGAAATATTGCTCTAAATCTCTCCCTTCCCGCAATGAACAGAGATTTGTCAAAATCCATTCCTTCTTTTAAATTTGAGTTAAACTTTGAAATAAAAACTAGTCCATCATTAACCAATATTCCTATGAGGGCTATTATTCCAAGAAGTGATATTACATTCACAGGAAAATTATGAAATAAGTGTCCCCATGCAACTGTTGTTAAACTAAATGGTATTAGCATCAAAAGTAAAAATGGTTGGCTGTATGTTCTAAAAGTGAAACCTATAACTGTGAAAATCAAAAATAAAGCTAGGGGAAATATTGTGTAGGCTGATTTAATTGTTTTGTTAGCCTCTCTGTATTGACCCTCAAAGGAAACATTTATTGATGAAAATTTATTTTTGATTTCAGGGATTAAATTACTTTGTAATTCAAAAACAATGTCAGCAGCGCTAATATTTGGATCACTCAAATTAGCACTAATTTGAATTTCTCTTTTACCATCTAGATGGTTAATTGCAACATCACCTCTTTTTATCTCATAGCTTGCAATTTCTCTAAGTGGAATTCTACTTCCAGTTGGCGTAATTATTTTCATATCATCTAGTGTCATTATTGATGATCTAGAAATTTTATCAAATCTTATCCAAATTTTTACTTCATCTTCACCCCTTTGAAGTCTCTGAACCTCATTTCCAAAAAATGCAGATCTGACCTGATTCATTACGTTAACTAAGGATAAACCAACTTGATTTGCATCTTCTTTGAGTTTTATATTAATCTCTTGTGTTCCCACAGGGTCATTGTGAGAAACATCTATTAGGCTCGGGTTTCTTTTTAGACTCTCAACAAGTTCAGTTTTTGCACTTTTTAGTTCAGAAACATTATTACTCATAAGAGAAATCGAGACAGGACTTCCTCCAAAATTTGCAGCATCATTAACAATGAACTTTTCTGCACCTACAATTTCCCCTACCTTTTCTCTGACTAGTTTTGCTAACAATGATGCTCTAAGGGACTGCGGTCTTTTCTCACTATCCAACATATAAACTTCAAGTGATGCAGTTGAAGAACCGCCAACATCTCCAAAGCCCACTATCATCGACATATTATCAGCGGATAAGCCTATATTTTTGTTAATATATTCAATAAGTTTTCTTTCATCATCCTTCATATAAATATCCTCAAGTTCTTTACCTGCTTCGATAACTTTACTTTCAACATAAGAGATTATCGAGTCAGTCTTTTTTTCATTTGTTCCATAGGGCATTTTTAAGTCAACTGTAACAATATCACTGGCAATTGTTGGGAAAAAGTCTAGACCTATAATTCCGCCTTGAACAGAACTTATAGTAAGCATTAATGCGACAATAAAACCAGATAGGCTAAAAAATCTATACTTTAATGAGAATTTTAACATAGGAGTATAGATTACATCTCTAAGCCAATTCATTATTTTATAACCTCTTTGGTTAACCTTTCTCATAAATGCAAAGAAATCAAAACCATTATAGTCTTTATTATTATCTTTCAATGCCTTGGAATTTGCCAAGTGAGCTGGTAATAATAGAAGTGCCTCAATCA
Source organism: Flavobacteriaceae bacterium (assembly GCA_002691265.1). Lineage (GTDB taxonomy): Bacteria > Bacteroidota > Bacteroidia > Flavobacteriales > Flavobacteriaceae > MED-G13. Next base: position 4,413 of record NZHJ01000018.1, read on the forward strand.
ATGAAATTAGAAGCGTTAATATTACAATCATAGCCACTTCCCCAAAATAATTTCCAACATCACCGTCAAGTAAAAGTAATGTTGAAAAAGCAATAATCGTTGTTACAATTGCAGAAACAATTGCAGGTAATACTTCTAACGTTCCGTCAACTGCCGCTTGTTTGGGTGATTTCCCCTTTTCATAATGTCTATATATATTTTCTGCAATAACAATTCCGTCGTCAACCAAAATCCCAATAACTACTATCATTCCAAAAAGAGACATTAAATTTATTGTAATGTCGAATTGTTCTGCGAATATTAACATTCCTAAAAATGAAATGGGTATACTAAATGCTACCCAAAACGCGAGTCTAATATTTAAGAAAATTGATAATAATATTAGTACTAATAAAATTCCGATGCCTCCATTCTCCAGTAGCAAATTAGTTCTTTGTTTCAGAACAATTGAATAATCCCTTAATAAAGTAATTTTTAGTTCATTGTTTTTCTCGTTAAAATCATCAATGTAGAGATTTATTTTTTTTGCAGAATCCAATAAATCTTCACTATTTGTACTTGAAACAGAAATAATAACTGCTGATTTTAGATCTACAAAACTAGAATTTGATGTTTCGGAAAATTGATCTCTAATTTCTGCAATATCACCAAGTCTAATAATTGCCCCTTCGTTATTATTTTTTATTACTATTTTATTTAGTTCATTAGCATGGTAATTTTTATTATTAGATCTGATTAAATATTCCTCATCACTTGTTTTAATGTTCCCACCACTGATAAGGATGTTGGAGCTTTTTACAGCTTTTGAAATTTCAGCAAACGTCAATTCATATTCAATCAGTTTTTTATCATTTATAGCAATCTCAATTTCCTCATCAGGAAATCCAGAAACTTTTATTTGTGATATTCCATCAATATCTCTTAAATCATTTTCAATTTTTTTTGAAATATTTTTTAAGGATAGCAAGTCAATACTGTTTCCTGTCAGAGAAAATATAACAGTGGCTTCTTGCTCTTCAATTTTTGATACAATAACTGGTTCTAAGTCAATCGGAAAAGAAGAAACTTTATCAACTGCATTTTTTACTTCTAATATTATTGCATCAATTTCATAATCGGTNTTTGTTTCAATTAATATACTTCCTGAGTTTTCTCTAGACGTTGATGTAACCCGTTCAATGCCTGCGATACCCTCAAGATTGTCTTCAATTTTTAAAACAACTCCTTCTTCGATCTCACTTGGAGAACCACCAGGAAGTGCAAAATTTATCGAAATATATTTCGGTTTGATTAACGGAAAAAAGGATGATTTTAAAGCTAGAGTACCAGCAATACCAAATACAATAAAAAAAATAATTAAAATATTAACGGGAATTTTGTGATTTACAAAATATTTAATAATTCCTCTCACCTTTGAACAACTTTAATTTTCATTCCTTCGTATATGCCACTAACATTGGATGTAATCAATCTTGTCCCATCCTCAAGGCCTGTAACAATAACATTTATTTTATTGTAGAAAAGTGGTTGAACATAAGCTTTTGATATTTTATCATCCTTATTTGCAACAAAAACATACTCGTCATTTATTAATAGTGATCTGGAAATTAGTTGACTTTTAGGAATTACTCCCAATGGTACTTTAATCTCAACAAACTTACCTTCAAATAAATTTATATTATTGAACTCTATGAATATCTTANCTGTTTGTGTCATTTCATCAACTTTTCTATTGATTCTTTTGATTTTACCTATTACATCATCTTTGTCACCTTCAGAAATAATTGAAACACTTTGGTTTAATTTAATTTTTTCTAGGAAATTTACAGGAATGTTAACACCAACTTCAAAGTTATTTGGATCAATGAATTCACCTAATATTTGGTTTGGAACGATAAATGCCCCATCAGAAATATTACCTTTTACTAGAATTCCGTCAAAAGGAGCTTTTATATGGTATTTTGANAATCTCTCTTCTAAATTCTTTACCTTATAGTAAGAAGATTCTATGCCTCTGCCGACCAAAAATAAATTTTCTTTTTNACTGGCAGATTCAGGAATTTTTGAAATGGGTTTTTCAACTGACAAATTATCAAAATAGTTTTTCCATTTATTGAAATTTTCAGCATAATCAATTTTTATATCTGGTAAAACAGATGCAATCAGGTTTTTTAATTCGCTTCTTGATTGTTTTACTGTGGAATTAAATTCATCAGAATTAATTTCAATTAGCGTTTCACCTCTATTAAATCTTTCTCCTTCCTTAAAATTTTTGTTTCTGTGTTTTTTCTTTATTCCTTGAACTTCACTTATAATGCTAATTCTATTTGAAGACTGTAATTTACCGTTCCTTTCAATTTCTATTTTATTTGAATTATTTTTAACAACTTTAATATAAACCGATGTAAGTGAATTGTTGTTGTAGTTAGGTTCAGATTTATTAATGTTAATTATTAAATTAGAAACGAAGGAACCAACAATTAATAATAATAAGCCAAAGCCTACTGAAATCAAAGATTTTCTCATAATAACGAATGTGCAAATTTAATACCAAAAGGATAGTATTTTTTTCTCATATTGTTAATTATTACTTAAATTTTATTTAATTCGTAATATGACATTTCAAAAAGAGATAACCNTAGGTCCTTTCAAAAGAGGTTTTCATATAATTACAAATCTGATTATAAATGAGTTGCCAATTATGACTGGCATTGTAAATNTTTTTATTAAACATACATCTGCTAGTTTAACCATAAATGAGAATGCAGACCCCACTGTCAGAGAAGATTTTGAAACTCATTTTAATTTAATGGTTCCTGAAGACGGTAAATATTTTAAACACACTTTAGAGGGACGAGATGATATGACTTCTCACATAAAAAGTAGTTTGCTTGGCTCATCCGTCTCATTTCCTGTTAAAAATGGTATTCCGCAGCTAGGTACATGGCAAGGAGTTTATCTTTGTGAGCATAGGAATCATGCATCAAAGAGAAGAATTGTTATAACTTTAATTGGAAATTAGTTAAGAAATATAGTCAAGTATTTTTTCAAGTTCTACTCCACGTGATCCCTTGATCAATAAACTAGAGTGCTTAATTTCTTTAAACTTTTTATTATTTGACAATTCAATGTAATTATGATAGCTGATAAATTTATTTGAATAATTTGTTTTAGAAAAAATTTCACCAACGAGAAATACCCTTTCTATATCAAGNTTATTACAATAATCTACAATTTCTTGATGAAATTTATTTTCATCCCTACCTAGCTCAAACATATCACCGAGAATCAATACCTTGTTTTCAAGTTCTGCATTTTGAAATGCTTTTATAGCCGAAAGCATGCTTGATGGATTAGCATTGTATGCATCCAGAATTATATTATTCGAGTTAATTTTCAGAACTTGAGATCTGTTGTTTTTAGAAATGTAGTCCGAAATCCCATTTTTTACTTTTTCAATAGGTACACCTAAAAATATACCAATGGAAATTGCAGAAATGATATTAGGAATATTATAGTTTCCAAAAAGTGTACTTTTGAAAGTATTATTGTTTACCTCAATAATTATATTTGGGTTTTCNGCTTTTACTAAATAGTTTAGGTCACTTGCTTCTTTTCCAAAACCAAATTTATTTTTGTAATTGGACAAAATATGTTTTTGTTTTTCATCATCTGAATTATAAAAAATAAAACCAGAACTTTCCATTATAAACTCATATAATTCAGACTTTCCTTTTATTACCCCTTCTTCACTTCCAAAACCCTCTAAATGAGCTTTGCCGAAGTTGGTTATATAAGCATAATTAGGTTCGACTATTTTTGATAACAATTCAATCTCACCAATATGATTTGCCCCCATTTCTATAACTGCAAATTCTGTGTTTTCTGAAATTTCTAAAAGAGATAATGGAACACCAATATGATTATTAAGATTTCCTTTTGTACAATAGGTTTTAAAATGTGTTTTTAGCACAGAATTAATCAGTTCTTTGGTTGTCGTTTTACCGTTGCTTCCAGTGATCCCAATTATTTTAGTTTTAACTTTCTTTCTGTGGAAATTTGCAAGTTGTTGGAGAGTAGCTAACGAGTTATCAACTAGTATATAATTTTCTTTATTTCCAAAATATTTCTCTTCGTCAATAACTGCATACATTGCTCCATTTTCGATTGCAGATTTTGCGAATTGATTTCCGTTAAAATTAGCTCCTTTAAGGGAAAAAAATATGCAGTTGTTTTTTATTTTTCTGGAGTCTGTAACAACACCTGAAGATTTCACAAATAATTCATGTAAATCTTGAATTGACATATAATAAATGTATAAAAAAAGCCCTAATTTTTAATAGGGCTTTTTTAAAATTAAAAAATTTCGTTTAATTTCTAGATCTTCTTTTCATGTCTAGTGATTTACCACCTAATCTTGACATTACACATCTGAATCCNATAAAATCAGTTGCTTGATCCTGATGATAAAATCTTCTTTGAGCTGGATCTAACCAGTAAGCTCTATCTTTCCAAGACCCACCCTTGTAAACTCTTACCTGATCACCTATCAGTGTAGTTTCACCAGAATCTGAGATATTATTTAAGTTTGGAGATTTATACATTGTCTGAGTTTCACCGTCTTCAGCATCAGCTCTATCGCTTCTAGCATCTTCCGAGCTAAAGCTTCTTGAAGACCTTATATCTCCATCTCTAAAATTGATGTTATAACTTTTATCAAATTGAGTTCGGTTTTGAAGATCTGAATCCTCCAAATCCATTGATCTTATTTCACCTTCTCTTACAATTGCAACTCTTTTTCCATTTGAAAGAGTTTTATACTCGGTTTCTTCGGCTAATTCAACTTCACCTTCACCACTTATTACAAATTTTTTATAATCATTTCCTCTATAGTAGTTGAAGTCATTAAATTCATCATCAACAATTGGTCTATATACATCAGCTACCCATTCAGCTACATTTCCGGCCATATCATACAAACCAAAAGCATTTGCATTGTAAGATCCAACTCTGTTAGTAATGNCAGCACCATCATCAGACCATCCGGCAATTCCTCCATAATCTCCATCACTATTTTTAAAGTTTGCTAGTTGATCTCCAAGNTTTTTTCTTTGACCTGTTCTGGTATATTGTCCTTGCCAAGGGTATTTTTTTCTTGCTTGATAAACATTAAACTCTCTAACTTCTTTCAATCCAAGAGCGGCATATTCCCACTCTGATTCAGTAGGAAGTCTAAATTTTGGTNTAATTAATCCAGTTTCTCTGTTGGCTGATGAGGGAGCCATTGAGTCTGCCGAAACACTTTTAATATTAGCTATTCTGTTTGATTCTTTTCTGCTTGAGTTACCTTTGAGTAGTTCTGACCATCCTTCAATGTTATCTTCACCACCAAAACTTTTATTAGGAATTTGAACATATGCGTCCTGGTTGAAATTNCCAGATTTAATTAAACTGTCATTGTTAGCTATTTTACCTCCTTTATCTGTAAGTGTAGCTCCTTTTGNAAGCCATCCACTGTTTTCTAGAATTAACTCTTGATACCTGTCAGTTCTCCATTCAGCATATTCATAAGCTTGAACCCAGCTAACTCCAACAACTGGATAGTCTGAAAACGCAGGGTGTCTTAAATAACTGTTTACCATTTCTTCAGCATATCCAAGTTTGTTTCTCCAAACGAGTGTGTCTGGTAACGCNCCCATATAAACATCATAATCTTCATTTCTTTTTAACCAATCAAGATACTCAAGATACATAACGTTGGTAACCTCTGTTTGATCCATGTAAAAAGATTGAANATGTTGCTGGTTAGGTGAGTTATTCCAGTCTCTCATGGGATCATCTTGAACTCGTCCCTTTGTGTAAGTACCACCTTCAACTAANACCATATTTGGAGGAGTTTGTTGTCCCTTATAGTTNGTATTATACTGAAAACCACCTTTCTTATTNTTTATAGCCCACCCAGTAGCGGATGATACATTTCTATTATTTGAAAATTGAGATTTGTTGCAACTTTCAAAGGAAAAAAGCATAACAAAGCTGAATAAAACTGCAGCGTAAAATTTAAATTTTCTTTTCATAGTAAATCTTTTTACTCATNTAGAGCTTCCAAATATAATAATTAATACTCATTTCACAATATATTTAATCATATTGATTTCTTTAATTTAACGGATAAGCAATCATTATATTATGTTATTTTTGCTAATTGTATAAGTCGTATAATATTTAAGGTAGTATAACGTTTTACATTTTATGAGAATTTTCACTTTNTGCAGTCTCATTTTAATTTCTACAAATTTCTTTGCCCAATCTCTTAAAATTGATGTAGAATGGGATGGAGATAAGTCTTATANTTTAGGTGGTAATACGTTTGTAGTCCCTGAAACTAAAAACTTTAAAAATAATTTTAGCTACGGAGATTATTTTAGGATTACGATGCAATGGGATAGTGATAAAATTATTGATGATTCGTCTGTCGTAATTTCAAATATTTTATATGAAGATTTTGATTTAAATTCATATTCTGGATTGCAAAAGGTTAATTTTAACAACAACATTAACGTAAGGTTTAATTCGTCGATATCTAAGAGAAAAATATTTTCCTTTCTAGAACTTGATCCAATAATTTTTAAAAACGGGGCTTATAAAAAAGTTAAAAGCTTTGAAATTAGCTACAGATATTCTAATAATGTGAATAATAGAAAAAACTTGGTACAACCATCTGTTATGAGAAACGGTGATTGGTACCAGTTTTATGTACACGAATCAGGTATTCATAGAATTGACAGAAATTTTTTGGAAAGTATGGGAATTGATATTCAATCAATTGACCCTAGACGTATCAGGATTTTTGGCCATGGTGGTAAAATGTTAAAAATGCAAAATGAAGTGGATTTTCTAGTTGATCCTGTTGAAAATGCAATCAAAATTATTGGCGAAGAAGATGGTAGTTTCGATCCAAGTGATTACATTCTTTTTTATGCAAGTGGTCCAAAAGGATATAATTCTGAGAACAATACAAACATTAATTTATTTGAGGATAAAACCTCCTATTTTTTAACTATTGGAACTGAAAATGGAATACGAACTACAGAATTTATTGAGCCAATTGGAGAATCNGTTTTTTCAATTGATTATTACACGAACTATCAATTTCATGAAAATGATGATTTTAATCTAGCTAAAATTGGAAGAAGATGGTTCGGAGACAGATTTGATTTCGAAAATGTCAAATCTTTTAGCTTTGATTTTGATAATTTATTAGTTGATAAACCAGTAAGTTTGAAAATTAGTGCAGCTGCTACATCAGAAATAGTTAGTACTATGTCAGTTGAATTAAACGGATCTCCTTTATCAACTATGATTTTTGGGCCAATTGGAGACCCAATTTTAGCAACTGGTGATAATTATATGTCAAATATTGATTTAAATTCATCTAGTGCAAACTTATTATTGACATACAACAACAATGGAAACCCAGCTTCATCAGCATATTTAGATTATATCTCAATTGAGGCAAGCTCAAGTTTGAATTTCAGTGAGGGACAATTAACTTTTTATAATAACGACTTGGATTTAGATTCGGAGATTGTAAATTATGAAATATCAAATGCTAATAATATTTCTAGTATTTGGAATATTTCAAATATTTCAAATATTTCAGAAATTTCTCCAAACCAGGTATCAGATTTTTCTTTTAAATCAATCTTTTCTGCCTCAAATAAATTTATTGCTTTTGATAATTCAAATTTTCTTGTACCAACACTCGAAGGTGATTTCCAAATACCTAATCAAAACATTAAAGAAAATATATTTATTAATTCTCAAAATGAAATTGAACCAGTTGATTATATAATTATTGCCAGATCAGATATGCTTTTGCAAGCAGAAAGATTAGCTGATATTAATAAGGAAGTTAACGGACTGAATGTAAAAGTTGTTGAATTAAACAAAATTTACAATGAGTTTAGTTCTGGAAATCAAGATATATCAGCAATTAGAAATTTTGTTAGATATGTGTACAACAATTCAAGTAATAACAATGCATTGAAATATCTTTGTTTGTTTGGTGATGCATCTTATGATTATAAAGATAGAATACCCAATAATACAAATATAATCCCATCATGGAATTCCATTAATAGTTTTAGCCTCTCAAGCTCATATGTTTCTGATGACTTTTATGGAATGATGGATATTGGAGAAGGATTAATGACAAATTCAAATAAACTTGATATTGCTGTCGGTAGAATTTTAGCTGATTCCAATACTAGAGCAAGAGATTTGGTAGATAAGATTGAAACTTACTACAGTCAAAATTCTTTTAGTGATTGGAGAAATAAAATTATAGTTATTTCAGATGATGTAGATGAGCCTTGGGAAAATATTATTCAATCTACGTCAAATGAGATAGCAGACTTAATTTCAGAAAATAAGCCATTTTTTAATGCAAAAAAAATATTGGCTGATGCATTTAATCAAGAAACATCATCTGGAGGTGAAAGATATCCTGAGGTTAAAAATCAAATTATTAANGGGATGAAGCAAGGCGCATTAGTTGTAAATTACTTCGGNCATGGTGGAGAAGATGGCCTTGCAAGAGAAAGAATATTTGATAAAATTGATGCAGAAGAAATTACAAACGATAAATTTAATTGTTTTGTTTCAGTCACTTGTGAGTTTACAAAATTTGATAACCCNAACAGAGAAACAGCCGGCGANTATTTGTATTGGAACAAAAATGGAGGTTCAATTGCACTTATNACAACGACTAGACAAATTTTCGTTTCGGTTGGAGTCAATTTTAATTTGACTCTTGAGAATTATTTATTCTCACTCAATTCCGATTCTTATGTTTCGATGGCAGAAGCTTTAAGATTAACAAAAATAGATCCTTCAATTTCAGCATCTGATCAAAGAAGACTGGTTTTTTTTATTGGTGATCCTGCAATGAAATTAGCTATTCCTGAACCTCAAATAATTATTACAAAAATCAATGATATTCCGATTAACGAATTTGATTCTAACATTCGAGGTCTTGATTTGGTAAATGTAAAGGGAAATATAATTGATTCACAGGGACAGATAGCTAATGATTACCAGGGAGAATTAACCGTTACTTTTTATGATAAAGAAATTGATAGAACAACATTAGGTAATGACGGTACAACTGATAACCTTGGGAATCAAATTTTATTGAATTTTAAAACCTTGGGAGAAACCCTTTTTAGAGGTAAGTCNAGTGTTGTAGATGGAGAGTTNGATTTTGATTTTATTGTTCCTAAAGATGTTGGAATGGAANTAGATTTTGGAAAATTCAGTTTTTATTCAAAACAATACAATAGTTTAAAAGATAATAATGGATATGATCTTACGGTTCAAGTTGGTGGCATCAATGAAAATGCTGAGGAAGATAATCTTGGTCCTGAAATTGAGTTATTTATGAATGACGAATCATTTATAAACGGTGGAATAACTAACGAAAACCCAAATTTAATTGTGAAACTTTTTGACGAGAATGGAATTAATACTTCAAGTGGAGTTGGTCATGATATTGTAGCAACTATAGATTCAGATCAGGCTAATTCTTACATATTAAATGATTATTACCAGGCAAATATTGATGATTTTCAGAATGGAACTATAAATTTCCCCCTGAATAATATCAGTGCCGGAGTTCATACCCTTAAATTAAAAGCATGGGATGTTTACAATAACTCTTCTGAATCTGAAATCGAATTTATGGTGTTTGATGAAGATGAAGATTTAGTTATTGATAATGTTTTGAATTATCCAAATCCCTTTATTGATTACACAGAATTTTGGTTTAATCACAATAGTTCTACTCCTTTGAACGTTACAATACAAATATTTACTATTTCAGGAAGATTGGTGAAAACGATGTTTGGAGCAACTGATTCATCTGGAAATAATAGTTTTTCGAGAGATTTTTACTGGGATGGTAGGGATGATTTTGGAGACAAAGTTGCTAAAGGTGTTTACATATATAAGTTAAGTGTAAGGTCTGAAGCACTAAATAAAAGTGTATCAAAAATCGAAAAACTTGTAATACTATAAAACAGTATATTTGCTAACTATTATGAAAATGAAAAAANACATATTATTCTTTACAGCAGTTTTTTTTGCTTTAAAAATAAACTCTCAAACATCTACGGAAATTATTCCTAATCCCAATGATAGCAGGGTTATCACCACTGGCGTTCCATTTCTTTTAATTGCATCTGATGCTAGGGCTGCAAGTATGGGTGATATGGGTGTTGCAACCTCAGTTGATACATATTCACAATTTTGGAATCCTTCGAAATATGTCTTTTCAGAAACTAAATCTGGATTTGGACTTAGTTATACTCCTTATCTGAGTAAATTGGTAAATGACATTTCTCTTGGAAATTTAACTTATTTCAATAGAATTAATGAAAGAAGCGCATTTGCAGTCAGTTTAAGATATTTTTCTTTAGGTGAAATTGAAATCATTCAAGATGAATTTTCACAAGCCTTAATTGAAAAACCTAATGAGTTGACAATGGATATTTCATATTCACTTAGATTGGCAGATCAATTTTCAATGGGTGTTGCACTTCGTTATTTAAGATCTGATTTAAGAATTCAAGCAGTTGATGAAACTGCAAAAGCTGCCAGTTCATATGCTGTTGATATTTCTGCTTATTACCAGGGCGAAGAACAAACATATGGCGATGTTGATGGTAGATGGAGGGCCGGNATGATTATTCAAAACCTTGGTCCAAAAATAAAATATGATGAATCTGGTTCTGAAACTTTTTTACCTACTAATCTTAGAGTTGGTGGTGGATTTGATTTTCTGTTAGATCAATATAACAAAGTTGCAGTTACTGCAGAGGTTACGAAATTATTAGTCCCCACTCCTCCATTATACGGAACATTTACTGATTACATTGATAACAATCAAAANGGAGTTTTTGATGAGGGTGATGAGCAGTCAGGCAACTCCTATACGGGAATTGTTGACGGTCAGTCCACTGATGTTGATTTTTTGTCTGGTGTTTTTCAATCTTTTTCAGACGCTCCAGGTGGATTTAGTGAAGAATTAAAAGAATTTACTTGGGCTCTTGGTGCTGAATATNTTTATGATGATTCTTTTGCCTTAAGAGCTGGATATTTTAACGAAAGTGAGGATAAAGGAGCAAGAAAATTTTTAGCTCTTGGTGCTGGTTTTAAGTTTTCTGGAACTAGAGTAGATTTATCATATCTTTTCTCTGCTTCTAAGGTTCCAAGCCCCCTTGAAAATACACTAAGATTTTCTCTTACCTTTGATTTCGGCTCCAACTCATATTTAGAATACTAGTTTTTCTTGTTAAAATATTTTATTTTGTCTTTTGCAATGGACAATCTATGTCTTATTTTTGTGGATTCAATACTNACCTATGAAGAAAATCACTAAAGACACATATTTATCTTGGTACGAGGATATGTTATTTTGGAGAAAGTTTGAAGATAAACTAGCTGCGGTTTACATACAGCANAAAGTTAGAGGGTTTTTACACCTTTACAATGGCCAAGAAGCTGTCCTTGCAGGTTCTCTTCATGCCATGGACTTATCCAAGGATAAGATGATTACAGCTTACAGAAATCATGTTCAACCAATCGGAATGGGAGTTGACCCAAAAAGAGTTATGGCTGAATTATATGGTAAAGCGACTGGTACTTCTCAAGGTTTGGGAGGTTCTATGCATATATTCTCCAAGGAACATCGATTTTATGGAGGTCATGGTATTGTTGGTGGGCAGATTCCACTTGGTGCTGGTATAGCATTTGGTGATAAATATCATGGGAGTGATGCTGCAACTCTATGCTATTTTGGTGATGGTGCTGCGAGACAGGGATCATTACATGAAACATTCAATTTGGCAATGTTGTGGAAACTACCAGTGGTATTTATATGCGAAAATAATGGCTATGCTATGGGAACGTCTGTTGAAAGAACATCTAATACAACTGATATCTGGAAATTAGGTCTGGGTTANGAAATGCCATGTGGTCCAGTTGATGGTATGGATCCTGTAAAGGTTGCAAAGGCTATAGACGAAGCTATATTAAGAGCCAGAAATGGTGATGGGCCAACTTTCTTAGAAATGAAAACATATAGGTATAGAGGTCATTCAATGAGTGATGCCCAACATTATAGAACAAAGGATGAAGTTGCTGAGTACAAAAAAATTGACCCTGTTACTAAGGTCAAGGAACTTATTCTTAGAAAGAAATATGCAACACAAAAACAAATAGATGAAATTGATTTAAGGGTAAAAGATATGGTTAAAGAATGTGAAAAATTTGCTGAAGAATCTTCCTATCCTGAAAAAAATATTATGTATGATTCTGTTTACGAACAGGATAATTATCCATTTTTAAAACATAAAATTTAATTATGGCTGAGTTAATTAAAATGCCTCGCTTGAGTGATACCATGGAAGAAGGAACAGTTGCAACCTGGTTCAAAAAGGTAGGTGATACCGTACAGGAGGGAGAAATTTTAGCCGAAATTGAAACTGACAAAGCAACCATGGAATTTGAATCATTCTATGAAGGCACCTTGTTATATATCGGAATTCAGGAAAATGAAACCGCAAAAGTTGATGCCCCTCTAGCAATTATTGGAAATCCGGGTGATGATATTGAGTCTATTTTAGGCGGNGNTAAAGAATCAGTTGNAGAAGATAAAAGTGAGATTTCTGAANCAGAAGAACCACNAATTGAACAAACTCAAGATNTTGAAATACCAGANAATGACGATGTTCACGTTGTTTCAATGCCTAGATTAAGTGATACTATGGAGGAAGGAACTGTTGCATCCTGGTTCAAAAAAGTTGGTGATGAGGTTGAAGAGGGAGANATTTTAGCTGAAATTGAGACAGATAAAGCTACAATGGAATTTGAGTCTTTTTATTCAGGAACATTACTTCACGTTGGTCTNGCCGAAGGAGATTCTGCAAAAGTTGATTCATTACTTGCTNTAATTGGNCCAAAAGGTACAGATNTTAATNNTTATTTANGTGGNNGNAAAAAAACTGTNGAAAAACCNAAAACTCAGNAAGCTGNTCAAGAAGTTATTGAGACTANGNCTGAGAAAAAAATTGATGATTCATCAAAAACTANAANAAAAACAGANCGNATTTTTATTTCNCCATTGGCTANAAAATTAGCTAAGGAAAAGAACCTTGACATTTCGATGATTCAAGGAACTGGTGACAGCGGAAGAATTATTAAAACCGACATCGAAAACTATAAAGAACCAACGATTGTTCAGCCGGTTACTAATATTGTTTCAGATTCCAATGTTATTCAAGACTATACTGAGGTTAATCACTCCCAGATGAGAAAGATTATCGCCAAAAGACTGTCTGAATCTAAATTTTCAGCACCTCATTATTATTTAAATATTGAGCTTGACATGTCAGAAACCATTGCATTTAGAAAACAATGTAATTCAATTCCAGATACAAAAATCTCATTTAACGATATTATCATAAAAGCTTGTGCAGTTGCATTAAGAAATAACCCGAGTGTAAATTCTCAGTGGTTTGATGACAAGATTAGATATAATAATTTTGTCAATATAGGGGTTGCAGTAGGGGTAGAGGATGGTTTAATAGTCCCAGTATTAAAAAATGCTGATAAAATGAGTGTTGCTGACATTAGCAGTTCAGTCAAGGAGATGGCAGTTTTAGCAAGGGATAAAAAGCTTACTCCTGAAATGATGCAGGGTAGTACGTTTACAATATCAAATCTTGGGATGTTTGGTATTGAAAGCTTTACTTCAATAATTAATCCACCAAATTCAGTAATTCTTTCGGTTGGTGCAATTGTTCAGAAACCTGTTGTTAAAGACGGAGAAATTGTTGTAGGAAATACTATGAAATTAACTCTGGCATGTGATCACAGAGTTGTTGACGGATTGACAGGAGCTAAATTTTTACAATCTCTGAAGCCTCTTATTGAAAACCCATTATCAATGCTAATTTAGCAATATCAAAATGTCTAAAAATATAATCATTACAGGTACTAGTTCAGGAATTGGCTTTGAACTAGTAAATATTTTTTCTAAAAAAAATCACAGAGTTTTAGCTTTATCAAGGGATAACTCCAAGTTAAGAGAGTTAAAATTTGATGGTGTTGATGCGATTGATTTTGATTTAAATCATAATGATTATGGAAAAATAAATGAGTTTTTAAAAAAAGNTGAAAAAATTGATATTTTAATCAACAACGCTGGTTATCTTGTAAATAAACCTTTTAAAGAAACTACTCTTGAGGATTTTCAAATGGTATATTCCACAAATGTTTTCTCTGTTGCAATGCTTATCAAAAACACAATCGATTTCATGGAATCAGGTTCTAATGTTTTAAATATTAGTTCTATTGGAGGTAACCAAGGAAGTGTAAAATTTCCTGGTCTTTCAGCTTACAGCTCAAGTAAAGGAGCATTGAATATTTTAACTGAAATGTTAGCGGAGGAATATAAAGATCGAGGAATCCACTTTAATTCTCTTGCTTTAGGTTCAGTTCAAACTAAGATGCTAGAAAAAGCTTTTCCAAATTTTACAGCTTCCACTTCAGCGTTAGAAATGGCAGAATACATATATAATTTTTCTACCAATGGTTACAGGTTGATGAATGGAAAAGTAATATCAGTTTCATCGAGCACCCCGTAAATGGAACAAATATTTGATAAAATACCTAAATCCTCTGTGGAGTATGTAAGAGGTCTTATTTCTTCTGAAAACATCATTTTTAAATTAAAAAAATCTAGAATAACTAAACATGGTGATTTTTCAATCAAAAAAAATGGTTTGGTGATTATCACTATAAATGAAGATTTAAATGCTTACAGATTTTTGATTACATTAATTCATGAGATATCTCATTATTTCTCTGTCAAAAATTATGGTGTACATATTAAACCCCACGGGTTTGAATGGAAAAATACTTTTAAAAAACTATTACTTCCCATAATAAACAATGATGTTTTTCCTGATCAAATATTAAAGTTTCTTTCTAATTATGCTATAAATCCAAAAGCCTCAACTGATTCACATTATGATTTAAGTCTTGTCTTAAATAATTATAATATTAATAAGTCAAAATATGTTTTTAATCTCAAAAATGGTGAAATTTTTAGAGCCTCAAACAAGAGAAAATATAAAATGATAAAAAAATTGAGAAAAAGGTATGAATGTATGGATGTANCAAGNAAAAAACTATATTTGTTTAACCCAANTGCTGTAGTTGANGAANTTATTTATGAGTGATAAAAATAAAATTAGAGTTGCCGTGAGTGGATATTTTGATCCGATNCATGTTGGTCATTTAGAATATTTAAAGATGGCTAAAGAATTAGGTGATTCTTTAGTTGTNATTGTAAATAACAACCATCAATGTAAGCTAAAAAAAGGGAAGCCTTTTATGGANCAGAATGACAGGGTTGAAATTGTTAAAGCTTTAAGATTTGTTGACGAGGTTTTTCTTTCAATTGATCAAGACAGAACTGTATGTAAATCCCTTGAGGCTGTAAAACCAGATATATTTGCAAATGGTGGAGACAGGGCAACAAGTGAAGTTCCTGAGACAACTGTTTGTAAAAAATTTAATATTAAAATGGTAGATGGACTTGGTGATAAGATAAGAAGTTCCTCTAATCTCACTGGTTTAAAAGAAATAAAGTAGCTATTTCTTTTGATACATTTTTCTTACTTTTTTATACAGATTAGATGAGTAGACAAAGTCGGTAACCGCCTGATTATCCGTTTTAAATATATTAGATTTGCTCCCTTCCCATTCTAACACTCCGTTTTTTAGAAATATGATTTTTTCACCTATTTCCATTACTGAATTCATATCGTGAGAATTTATTATTGTAGTTATATTTCTCTCTTCAGTAATTTCTTTAATCAAATTATCGATTACAATAGCTGTTTTTGGATCTAAACCAGAATTTGGTTCGTCACAGAACAAATANTCGGGATTATTGACAATTGCTCTGGCAATTGCAACTCTTTTTTGCATTCCTCCGGATGCTTCACTTGGCATCTTCTTATTGCTGTTTTCTAACTCAACTCTTTTGAGTACCAAGTTCACTCTGTCAAGCATTTCATCAAAAGGAAGATTTTTAAACATCTTTAGGGGAAACATTACATTTTCTTCAATTGTCATAGAATCAAAAAGTGCACTTCCTTGAAATACTGTGCCTATTCTGGATTTTAGTTCCATTTTTTGATTTTCATTCATTTTTTCCAAATCTCTTTCGTTAAAAATGATTTTTCCAGAATCGTATTTATGTAAACCTAATAGACATTTCAAAAAAACTGTTTTACCAGAACCGGTTTGACCAATTATTAAACTAGTTTTTCCCTTTTCAAATTCACAAGAGATTCCCTTGAGAACAAGTTTTTNATTAAATGATTTTGTTATATTTTTAACCTTTATCATTATCCTAGCAGCATTTGAGTTATTAAAAAGTTGAATATAATAATTGAGACACTAGTCCATATAAATGATTTTGTACTTGCTTTACCAACTTCTAGTGCTCCACCATTCATATAATAGCCATGAAATGATGGGACAGTTGCTAAAATGAATGCAAAAACAATACTTTTGATAAAAGNATAAGTCATATGAAAAGGAATAAANTCNGTTTGTATTCCTTCGATGAATGCACTCATTGTACTGTAGCCGCCATATACACAAGCGGTCATACCACCCAATATTCCTAAAAACATCGCAATCGAAACTAAAAATGGATATANCAGTAATGCAATAACTTTAGGAAACACTAAGTAGTTGATTGAGTTAATTCCCATTACCTCCAAGGCATCAATTTGTTCTGTAACTCTCATCGATCCTATACTTGAAGTTATAAAGGATCCTACTTTNCCTGCCATAATAATAGAAATAATTGTTGGAGAAAACTCAAGGATTATAGTTTCTCTTGTAGCATATCCAACCAAATAATCAGGGTAGAAAGAACCTGTTGTGCTTAATGCCAGTTGAATTGTAATTACCCCGCCGATAAAAAACGAAACAAATGAAATAATTCCTAATGAATTTACTACGGTATCTTCAGTATCTTTTAAAATAAGCTCTTTCATCACCTTCCATTTGGTANGTTTATGAAGCATTTTTTGCAACATAATTATATATAAGCCTATGTTATGTAAAAAATTCATTTAGAATTTATTGAAAAATTAATTTACAATAATTTAACAATAAAGTCTATGCAGAATACCTATTTTTATATTTTAAATTTCTTTATGTTAAGGTTTATTTTACTTTTTTCTTTTTCATTTCTTTTATCCTGTTCTTCTGACAATAAGAATTTAGAAAAACCAAAACTAGTTGTTGCAATTGTTGTTGATCAAATGCGTTACGATTTTTTAGAAAATTTATCACATAGATTTTCTGAGAATGGATTTAATCGATTGATTGATGAGGGTTTTAATTGTAAAAATAACTTCTATAATTATGTACCCACAGTTACAGGCCCTGGTCACTCCTCTGTGTCTACCGGATCGACTCCAATGACTCATGGAATAGTTGGAAATAACTGGTATGATAGAGACAAAAGTAAATCTGTCTATTGCACTGATGACAGTAATTATGATAATATAGGTGGAGATGATTATAGTGGAAATAAATCCCCAAATAATTTGTTGGTTGAAACATTTGCTGATGTTAATAAGTACTACAGTCCAACTGCAAAGACAATCTCTGTTGGTATTAAAGACAGAGGGTCAATTTTAATGGGTGGAAAAAATGCTGATGCGGCTTATTGGTATTACGGAAAAGAAAAGGCGCAATGGATTACTAGCACCTATTATATGCAAAAATTACCACCTTGGGTTGAAAATTTCAATATGGAAGATAATTTAGAAAAATATTTAGAAGAATGGGTGCCACTTTATGAAATTTCAACCTATGATAATTATNAAATTGATAATAATAATTTTGAAAAATTATTCAAAGGAAAAGATGATTCAGCATTTCCATATGACACAAAATCTTTGATGAAACATAATGATTGTTTTGATATGATAAAGGAAACACCGTATGGAAATGAAATGACAACTGACTTTGCAATGGAAGCAGTTATAAATGAGAATTTGGGTAAGAGGGGTGTAACGGATGTATTAAACATAAGCTATTCTTCAACAGATTATATTGGTCATAGTTTTGGGGTTGCATCTGTAGAAACTCAGGACACATATATCCGTTTAGACAAAGAAATCGAAAAACTTTTGTTGTTTTTAGATAAAGAACTAGGTGAAAATCAATACACGTTATTTTTGACAGGTGATCATGGTGTTCTGGAAATTCCAGCATTTTTAACAAATAGTGGAATTAATGCTAGGGCAGTTAGTGAAAAAGAATTAGCGTTAAATGTTGTTGCACAACTAAAAAAAGTTTTTAAAGTTGAAGTTAAAGATTTGATATCTAATGTTGATAATAGTCAAATCTATCTTAATGATTTAGGTATTAGTAACTTAGGCTTAGAAAAAAATAAAGTCATAAATGAAATTATTAAAATATTAAAGTCTTTTGATTTTATTTCTAATGCCTATTCTAGTGATTATATAATGAATGCTAAAGGTTTAGATGGATATGAAAAATTGATTCAAAATGGTTTTCATGAGAAAAGAAGTGGGGATATAGCATTAATACTTGAACCTAATGTTATTTTCTATGACGGAAAAGGAACTACTCATGGTTCTGGGTATAATTATGACACTCATGTCCCTCTAATATTTTTTGGTTCGGGTATTAAAAACGGTGAAACGGAAAGAATAACTGAAATCCCAGATATTGCCCCAACAATTTCAAAGATATTGGGTCAAAAAATGAAAAATTCAACAGGGGAGTATTTAGATTTTATTTTTGATTAATATCACTATTAAGCTTATTAATGTAGTATAGAATATTTTCCTTTCCAACATATTTTGTACTTGACGTAAGAAATATTTCAGGTAAATATTCCCAGTTTTCTAAAATTACACTCTTGTATTTTTTTATTTTTTCCTCAATCCCACCATTTGGATTTCCATCCTGTTTTAATTTGTCAATTTTGGTAAATACTATTGAAAAGGCAATTTTATTTATTGTTAGCCAACGCATAAATTCAATATCAATTTTTTGAGCCTCATGTCTAACATCAACTAATATGAAGGCCGAAATTAGTTGGTTTCTNTTAATNAAATAGTCAGTAATNAGTTTTTGAAAATTTTTCTTTTCGGATTTTGAAGCTTTAGCATAACCATAACCAGGTAAATCAACTAAATGCCAAGACGAGTCAATTANAAAATGATTAATTAGTCTGGTTTTTCCAGGNTTNGACGAGGTTTTTGCTAGTTTTTTATTGTTGGTAAGCATATTTATTAAAGATGATTTCCCAACATTACTTCTACCTATAAATGCATATTCAGGCAAATCACTTTTTGGGCAATCTTTGGCGTTTTGATTGCTTACAATAAATTTCGCACTTTTAATATTCATTATTTTACGGTAATTTTTGAAGTGAGCCAATCAATAAGAATGGCATTAAATTTACCTGGATGCTCCATCATTGGTGCGTGACCACATTTATAAATCCAAAAAAGATCAGAATTTGGAAGAAGTTTATGGAATTCATCAGCAACTTCGGGTGGGGTTACATTATCGTTTTTCCCCCAAATTATACAAGATGGGAGTTTCATTTTTGGTAAATCCCCTGCCATATTGTGTCTAATTGCGCTTTTAGCCATAGCTAAAATTTTAATAAGCTTATTTCTGTCATTTACTGTTTTAAAAACATCATCAACAAGCTCTTTTGTTGCTGTTTTGGGATCATAAAAAACCTCTTCAACCTTCTTCTTTATCACATTATAGTCACCTCTTTTGGTGTACCCACCTCCCATGCCTTTTTCATAAAGTCCAGAGCTCCCAGTAAGAATTAGTCCCTCGGCTTTATTAAAAAGTTTTGTGTAGTAAAGACCTATATGTCCTCCCAGTGAATTGCCCATTAAGACAAAATCTTTTATTTTTTTATGGATTATGAATCTGTCTAAAAATTTAGCTAATTCTTTTACTGAGGTTTTAAGTAATGGAAGATCGTATATGGGTAGGACGGGCATAATAACTTTAAAATTTCTATTTCTGAAAAAATTTGTAACCTCGTTAAAATTACCAAGATCACCCATTAATCCGTGTAGAACAATTATAGGAAAGCCCTCTCCTTCTTCTATATATTTATAGCCATTTTCTTCGATTACGTTAAAATTCATTTTCAAAATTTAATTCAAAATTAGTCAAATTTATTCACAAACTGATATTTAAAATCATTGATTAACAAATAATCAACAACAGGTGTTAATTACTTGTAGCACAAATATAACCACATGTATATCAATAGTTTAATCATTTTTTTTCTTTTAGATACGCGTAAAATCTTAATCAAAACCAAATTTTATTAACAATGTGGTAAAATGTGGTAAAATGTGGTAAAATTTTTAGTAAATTTGAGATTACATAACTGAGAAATACTTTGAACTATTTAATTGGAACATACGAGTGCAAAATTGATGCGAAAGGAAGGTTGTTAATTCCTTCAGCATTTAAAAAACAGTTAGCCCCAGTGGTTAGTAAAGGTTTTGTACTTAAAAGAGCAGTTTTTCAGAATTGCCTAGAGCTATATCCATTAAATCAATGGGAGGATCTTATCACTAAGGTAAATTCACTAAATAGATTTAAGAAAAAAAATAATGATTTCATTAGAAGATTTACCGCAGGGGTAAAATTTGTTGAACTGGATGGAAACGGACGATTGTTAATTCCTAAAGATCTTATTGAATTTTCAAATATTAGTAAGGAGGTTACTCTTTCCACATCAGTGAATATTATTGAAATATGGGACAGGCCTAGTTATGAAAAAGCAATTGCTGACTCAAGAGATGATTTTGCTAAGCTAGCTGAGGAAGTTATGGGGGGTCATGAAGAGTAGTTATCATTTACCGGTATTACTGGGGGAGTCAATTAATGGTTTAAAAGTATACCCGCAAGGGGTTTATGTAGATGCAACTTTTGGAGGAGGCGGTCACAGTTATGAAATATTGAAGAATCTTTCGAATGAGGGTAGTTTAATTTCCTTTGATCAAGATCCAGATTCATTCAATAATACTTTCGACGAAAATAATTTTTATTTCGTCAATGAAAATTTTAAACATATGAAGAGATTTTTAAAAAATTTAGGGTTTTCAAAAGTTAATGGAATTCTTGCTGATCTTGGAGTGTCCTCGTTTCAAGTAATAAGAAATAATATCATCTGGTACTGCAACTATTCCAACTCTAATAAAAGATACAACTGCTGCAACGAC
>NZHJ01000019.1 GCA_002691265.1 Flavobacteriaceae bacterium
ATTACTTAACTAGAAAATCGAAATATTTTTTAAAAGGTTCTTTTTCAAGAGTAAAATGCCACCATTCTTTGGGATAGTTTTTAAATCCATTTTGAGACATAATTTCATAAAGAATTAATCTATTTGATTTTTGCTTTTCGGTAATGTCATCGGAAAAAGTGTGTGATTCAATACCAAAATAATCAAAAATAGTACCCATATCAAGCTCTTTATTGGTTGATAATTCAACAAGAGACACGTCGACTGTACTGCCTCTTGAGTGGCCAGATTTATAGGCAATGTATCCTAATTTAAATAATTCTGATTTTTTAATATTAGGATAATATATTCTTTTATTAATGGTATCATCGAGGTTCTTTGACCATTGTACAAAAAAATCAACAGCTCTTTGAGGTCTGTAAGCATCATATAATATTAATGAGTATCCTAGTTTATTAAAATCATCCTGTGCATTTGATAAGGCTGAGGCTGACTCATTTGTTAAAATAGCAGTATTTGAATGATAACCCTCTACAAGTTGACCTGTAAAATTTTCAGTGGAGTAATACTTTAAATCAACAATTACACTGTCATCAATATCCTTTAAATAAACAAAGCCATCTTCAAGATTATTATTAAATAATATATAATTGAAAGTAAAAAGTAAAATCGCAAAAATTCTCATTTTAAAGTTTTGTTAAAGAGTCAATTTCAATTAAAATTATTACATATTTTTGTGAAAAATCAAATCTTGAATAAATTTCACTTTCTTTTAATATTCTTTACAGTTAATTTACTCATAACCCAAAATCAAAATAAAGAACTTTTTGTAAAATATACTGACAAAGAAATTACAGTTGATGGTATTTTAGACGAATCTGATTGGTTAATAGCGACCCCCACATCAAACTTTTATGAAGCATTTCCTAATCACGGAGAAATAAGTCCAAATCAGGCAATTATTAAAGTCATGAACGATGATGATTTTCTGTATGTTGGAATTAAAGTAATGGTTAAAAGCAAGGATTTAAAGTCTAATAATTTAAGAAGAGACTTTCAAGCGCAAAATTCTGATAATATAACTATGATTTTTGACACTTTTAATGATGGAAATAATGCGTTTGTTATTGGTAGTAACCATTTAGGAATTAAAAGAGACATGCTTTTATTCAACGGAGGAAATGGTATGAGAGATTGGGATATGACTTGGGATACTAAGTGGTTTTCTGAATCAAAGATTTATGATGATTTTTATGTGACGGAATGGAAAATCCCCTTATCCGCGTTTAAATATAGGGAAGGTGAAACAAGATGGGGTGTTAATTCATATATGAGAAATACGCAAAATAATTCCTGGATAACATGGAATCTCGCACCTGAAAATCTTTTATTTTTCAATCTTGCATTTACTGGGACAATGTATTTTGAAAAACCTTTAAGTAAGTCTAAACCAAAAAAATCTTTTATACCTTATATTAACAGTATTGCTTTTAATGATTATGAAATTAAAAAAAAAGGTAGTGATTTTGAATTTGGGGGTGATGCAAAATTTGTTATAGACAATTCGCTAACAGTAGACTTAACTTTAAATCCTGATTTCTCTCAAGTTGAGGTTGATCAACAAGTTACTAACCTAACAAGATTTGAAATTTCTCTCCCTGAAAAAAGACAATTTTTTATTGAAAATAGTGACCTATTCTCAGAACTAGGAAATGGCAGAGAGGCAAGGCCATTTTTTTCTAGGAGAATTGGGATTGCAAAAGACTTAAACGGAAATAATATCCAAAATAAAATTAATGCAGGGTTGCGTTTAAGTGGAAATCTTAATAATAAATTAAGGATCGGTATTTTAAATATGCACACCAGCGCAGACATTCAAAATCAGATTTCAGCTTATAATAATTCAATATTTATCCTACAGCAAAAAATGTTTAGCAGATCAAATCTAAATGCATTTATTATAAGTAGAGATGCTACAGGTAATTACGATTTTTTGAGCAATGATGAAAAATTTAACAGAGTTGTTGGATTTGATTATAATTTAAGAGATGCTAATAGTAATTGGAACGGTAAATATTATTTTCATAAATCTTTTTCACCTGAAGAAAATGATGACTCCACTTCCTTTGGTATTAGTACTACATATGAATCAACAAATATTAGTCTTAGAGCTGCAGCATCATACATAGGTGAAAATTTTAGATCTGACCTAGGTTTTATCAGAAGAACTGACATCATTAAATTATATCCAGAAATCAGATATACATTTTGGCCAGAAGATGCAAAATTAATTAATCATAGTTTTGAAGTAACACCAGTTTATATTTTTAAGCCTAGTCTAAATAATGAAATATCAGATTATTATATTATTTCAAAATGGGATGGAGCAATGAGAGATGGTAGTCGGATAAATATTACCATGTGGAATAGATTCACATATTTATATGAAGAATTTGATCCAACTGGAACCAATAAAGGTAATCCACTACCAGCTAATAGTGGGTACAACTATACAAATTTTGATTTTTCTTTTGATTCAGATGATTCAAAAGATTTTACCTACAGGGTAAACCCATCATTTGGTAAATTTTATAATGGTCATAAAACATCCTTTGATATTGAATTAAGACAGAGAATTAGACCAAAATTTACTAGCTCTGTGGAAATGAAATTTGATAAAGTAAAGTTGCCAAAGCCATATTCATCTGCTAATATTTTTTTGATTGCACCAAGATTTGATTTTACCTTCACTAAAAACCTATATTGGGCAACATTATTACAATACAGTAATCAAAGTGATAATCTAAGTTTAAACGCAAGACTTCAATGGAGATTTGCCCCTCTTTCAGACTTATTCATTGTTTATAATGATAATTATTTTACTGAGAATAGATATGATAGTATTTTTATTCCTCGGGTAACAAATAGATCTATTAACCTCAAATTGACTTATTGGTTAGATATATAATGAAAAAGTTTATAGTATTTTTTTTTATTCTTATTTCTACATGTGCAATAGATAAAAATAATATGATTATTGAGGGTCAAATTATTGATTTAAGAAACTCAAAAATTTATTTGGCTATGGTTGATAAAGGGAAAATTATTGATTCAGCAAATGTGATTGATGGTAAGTTTAATTTAAAAACACACATTAATGAACCGATGGAAATGAGTTTAATTCTAAAAGAAAAAAACTCAGGTGAAAAATTCAATTTTTTTTCTGACCCTTCAAGTATATTATTTAGAAGTTCAAAAGAAAAATTCATATTTAACGCACAAATACAGAACTCTAAATTATTTACAGAGTTTAAAAATATAGAAAATCAGATAGGTAAATTTAATGAGAAAGATTTAGAGCTATTAGCTGAACAAATAGAATTATCTACTAGGGGTGATCAAAAAAAGTATGACTCAATTAAAGGAGAAAGGATTTAAATAAATCAAAAAAAATATTATTTATAGTTAATTACTCTTTAAATAATAATTCTAGCCCGGTATCTGCTTTCATAATTCATAAATACAAAGAAAGTATTAACAAAAACTATATTGCAAAGGAATACGAAAATTTTTCTGACGAACTTAAGAGTTCACATTATGGAAAAAAATTAATTTCTAATCTCTAGCGTAATCATCCTGCAGCCTAACTATATCATTCTCATCTGACGGATTCGTTGGGTCGGTGTGAATCCAAATTTCAGCAACTATTCCAAAATTTGATAAACCAATTAATCGATGTCTTTCACCTTTCTGTAACTCAATAACATCACCAACATTGAAAATTTTCATTTCTGTTTCATTATTATCAGTTGACTTTATAACGCCAACTTCATTTTTAAAAACTTTCCAAATTTCTTTTCTTCTATTATGATATTGCCATGATAATCTTGAATTTGGATTTACAATCAAAATCTTAGGACTTACTTTGTTTTCAATTTTTAAGTTTTCGTTTGAAATAAACTTACTGATAAATTCTTTTGACTGTGATTCATCAATCAATAAAAAACCACCCCATGGTCTATTAAAATCATAGCTAATAATGTTAAAGCCCAGGCTCTCTATTTCTTTTTTTGTACCTAATAATAAATCAGTCATTATCCAGAATATTCAACAAAGTTTCGAGGTGTTTCATATAATCTTACCGATAATTTAAATTGAGAGTCAATATTNTCTCTTAAGATATCGTAAATATAAATGCATATATTTTCTGCAGAGGGNATAGTATTTGAAAAATNCGNAACATCNAGGTTTAAATTTTTGTGATCTAATCTCTCTTCAATTTCGTTTTTTATTATTTTTTTTAATTCACCCATATCTATTACATAACCAGTTTCAGGATTAATTTTTCCTGTTACACTTACAATTAATTCATAATTATGTCCATGATAATTTTTATAATTACATTTACCAAAAATCTTTTGGTTTTTTTCATCAGACCAATTTTTNTTNTGTAGNCTGTGAGCCGCATTGAAATGAGCTTTTCTACTTACTGTAATTTCCATTGTTTTAAACTTTGTGAGTATTTATCTAAAATAATTCTAAACCAAGCTGTATAACTTTCAGGGTGTTTTCTNATATCTATAACTAATTCATCAATATCCATCCATTGCCATTCATCTACTTCNTCTTTGTTGGGGNCAGGATTACCATCGAAAACTCCTAATAAAATATGATCTTTTTCATGTTCGATTAGGCCATTTGAGAACTCAACNTTATATATAAAAGAGTCAAAATTGTATAGGGCTGTAACAAAACCCATCTCCTCTTTTAGCCGTCTTTTTCCTGCACTAATATTATCCTCTCCTTNTCTCTGATGACTACAGCAAGTATTAGACCAAAGATTAGGGGTATGGTATTTAGTTGAAGCCCTTTTTTGAAGTAATATTCTTCCTCTACTATCAAAAATAATNACAGAAAAAGCTCTGTGAAGTAATCCTTTCAGATGAGCTTCCATTTTTGGCATTAATCCTANNTGATTATCAAATTNATCAACTAAAACAACTTTTTCNTCCTGCATATATCAAAAGTAAAAAGGTAAATTCAATAAACCTAATAAATTAAGCTTTGCCTGTTGGACCAAAATTTAGTTGAAATTTTGGGTTATCATAGTCTTTAATGGATCCAAAATTATCCTCAAATCTACTAATATTATCGTTTAAGGCCTTAGCTAATTTTTTTGCGTGCTGAGGAGTTATGATAATTCTTGACTTTACCTTATTTTTTGGAGATCCTGGCATTATAGAAACAAAATCTATTACAAACTCAGAAACCGAATGATTAATAATAGCCAAATTTGAATAAGTTCCTTCAGCGACTTTTTCATCAAGCTCAATATTAATCTTACNCTTTGAATCTTTATTTTTTTCCATCAAAAAATTAATTAGTNTTCATTTCCTGATCCGGCATNGAAGCATCCATCAGTTCATCATAGCTTTNCTTTGAACCAACTAGAATATCATCATACCTCCTAAGTCCAGTACCAGCAGGAATTTTATGTCCNACAATTACATTTTCTTTTAAACCATCNAGATAGTCAANTCTTGCATTTACAGCAGATTCATTAAGAACCTTAGTTGTTTCCTGGAATGAAGCAGCAGAAATAAATGATTTAGTTTGTAAAGAGGCTTTTGTAATNCCCTGTAAAATTGGAGTCGCTGTAGCTGGTCTAGCATCTCTAGCAACAACCAAATTCTTGTCCTCTCTTTTTAAGATTGAATTTTCATCTCTGAAATCTCTAGAAGAAATTATTTGACCAACCTTAAATGTTTCTGAATCNCCTGNATCTTCAACTATTTTCTTTCCGTATATACTGTCATTCTCATCAATAAAATCTGATTTATGAACTAACTGATCTTGTAGGAAAATAGTATCTCCTGAATCTTGAATTTTNACTTTTCTCATCATTTGTCTAACAACAACTTCAAAGTGCTTATCATTTATTTTCACACCTTGTAACCTGTATACNTCTTGCACCTCATTAACCAAATATTGCTGNACNGCNGAAGGACCTTTAATATTTAATATATCNTTAGGAGTTATTGAACCTTCAGACATTGGAGTTCCAGCCTTAACAAAATCATTTTCTTGTACCAATATTTGATTTGAAAGTTTTATTAGATATTTTCTTATCTCACCNGTTTTAGCTTCAATTATAATTTCCCTATTACCTCTTTTNATTTTTCCAAAAGANACCACACCATCAATCTCACTNACAATTGCTGGATTAGATGGATTTCTAGCTTCAAATAATTCGGTAACTCTAGGTAATCCACCAGTAATATCACCTGTTTTTGCTGACTTTCTTGGAATTTTAACTAATATTTTTCCTAAGTNAATTTTATCACCATCATTCACAACTAGGTGTGCACCTACAGGAAGGTTATATGATCTTATAATTTCATTCTTGGAATTTTTAACGTGTAATGTAGGGATTAGCTTTTTATTTCTGGATTCGATAATTACTTTTTCCTGAAANCCAGTTTGCTCNTCAATTTCAACTTCATAAGTNAGTCCTTGTTCAATGTTTTCATAACTAATTTTTCCAGCGTAATCTGAAATAATNACACCATTATATGGGTCCCACTCACAAACAAGCGTTCCTTTTTTGATCTTTTTCTTATTTTTCACATAGAGAAAAGATCCATAAGGAATGTTNTTATTACTTAAAGTTAATCCTGTATTAGGATCAGAAATTTTGATTTCAGAAGTTCTAGAAATTACAATCTCAACCTCTTCACCTTCATTATTTTTACCTTTAANAGTCTTTAAATCTTCGATTTCAATATTACCGTCAAATTTAGAAATAACGCTATTTTCTTCAGAAATGTTNCCTGCAATACCNCCCACGTGGAAGGTTCTAAGTGTTAACTGTGTACCAGGCTCTCCAATAGATTGAGCAGCAACTACTCCNACTGCTTCACCCATTTGAACATCTTTTCCNGTTGCAAGATTTCTCCCATAACATTTTNCACATATTCCTCTCTTAGATTCACATGTTAAAGCAGACCTAACCTCTACANTTTCAACTGATGAGTTCTCAATTTTATNAGCAATCAACNCNTTGATTAGTTCNCCTGATTTTACAAGNAATTCACCAGTTATAGGGTCATANANATCTTGNAGTGATGTTCTACCAACTATTCTNTCTCCAAGTTTCTCAACAACTTCTTCNTTTTTCTTTAAAGCCGAGACATTTAT
This sequence comes from Flavobacteriaceae bacterium, assembly GCA_002691265.1. Classification (GTDB taxonomy): domain Bacteria; phylum Bacteroidota; class Bacteroidia; order Flavobacteriales; family Flavobacteriaceae; genus MED-G13. The sequence continues at coordinate 7,177 of NZHJ01000019.1, forward strand.
TCCTCTTAAAGTTCCACAATCATCCTCGGTTATAATAACATCTTGCGAAACATCAACCAATCTTCTTGTTAAATAACCAGCATCAGCAGTTTTTAATGCTGTATCTGCTAAACCTTTTCTAGCACCGTGAGTTGATATAAAATATTCTAAAATTGAAAGACCTTCTTTAAAATTCGAAAGAATAGGATTCTCNATAATTTCACCACCTCCAGCAGTAGATTTTTTTGGTTTTGCCATTAGACCTCTCATTCCGGTAAGCTGTCTAATTTGTTCTTTAGAACCTCTTGCACCAGAATCTAACATCATATATACAGANTTNAATCCTTGCTGATCTTCCCTAATTCTTTTCATTGATAATTCTGTCAATTCTGCGTTAGTGGAAGTCCAAATATCAATTACCTGATTGTATCTTTCATTGTTAGTAATTAGACCCATATTATAATTTGACCTAATAGCATCTACCTGCTTATTTGCAGAGTTTATCATTTCAAATTTCTCATTAGGAATAATTATATCTCCAAGACTAAATGATAAACCTCCTTGGAAAGCAAACTTATAACCTAAAGTTTTTATTTCATCAAGAAATTCAGCTGTCTCAGGAACACTAGTAATCTTTAAAATATCTCCAATTATATCTCTTAAAGATTTTTTTGTAAGTACCTCATTTATAAAACCAGCTCTTTCTGGAACTTTTTCNTTNAATAGAACTCTACCAACAGTTGTATCAATTATTTTATCCACTAATTCATTATTAGAATCTAAATCTTTTGTCTTTACCTTGATGGTTGCNTTTAAATCGACTTTNTTTTCATTATATGCAATNACGACCTCTTCNGGAGANTAGAAAGTAAGTCCTTCACCAATTACTTTAACATCATCAGTTGATAATTTTTGTTTAGTCATATAATATAAACCAAGTACCATATCCTGAGAAGGAACAGTAATAGGTGATCCATTTGCAGGGTTTAAAATATTATGTGAAGCTAACATAAGAAGTTGAGCTTCCAATATAGCTTCTGGACCAAGTGGTAAATGAACTGCCATCTGATCACCATCAAAATCTGCATTAAATGCGGTACANACTAGAGGATGTAGTTGTATCGCTTTACCCTCAATTAATTTTGGCTGAAATGCTTGAATTCCTAATCTGTGAAGNGTAGGTGCTCTGTTTAATAAAACAGGATGACCTCTTAAAACATTTTCTAAGATATCCCAAACTACAGGATCTCTTCTGTCAATGATTTTTCTTGCAGATTTAACAGTTTTAACAATCCCTCTTTCCATCAATTTTCTGATAATAAAAGGCTTGTATAATTCAGCTGCCATATTTTTTGGAAGNCCACATTCAAATAGCTTTAAATCAGGACCNACAACGATAACNGATCTTGCTGAATAGTCAACTCTTTTTCCTAATAAATTTTGTCTAAACCTACCCTGCTTACCTTTAAGAGAATCTGATAGTGATTTTAAGGGTCTGTTAGACTCTGTTTTTACAGCAGACGACTTTCTCGTATTGTCAAATAAAGAATCAACTGATTCTTGTAACATCCTTTTTTCATTTCTTAAAATAACTTCAGGNGCTTTGATTTCAATTAGCCTCTTAAGCCTATTGTTTCTGATAATAACTCTTCTGTAAAGATCATTTAAATCTGATGTNGCAAATCTACCACCATCAAGTGGAACTAAAGGCCTTAATTCGGGTGGAATTACCGGAATAGCTTTCATAATCATCCATTCAGGTAAATTTTCTCGATTTAAGTTACCTTCTCTNAATGACTCGACAACTTGTANTCTTTTCAAAGCCTCAGTTTTACGTTGTTTTGAAGTTTCATTATTAGCTTTATCTCTAAGTTCATAAGAGAGTCCATCTAAGTCAATTCTAGATAATAGCTCAATTAGACATTCAGCACCCATTTTAGCGATAAATTTTTCAGCATCACTGTCATCTAAATACATGTTTTCGGGAGGTAAAGAGTCTAAAACATTTAAATACTCCTCTTCTGTAAGGAAATCCATTTTATTTAATGGTTCGCCTTCAATATTTTTAGCANTACCTGGTTGGATTACTACGTATCTTTCNTAGTAGATAATCATATCAAGTTTTTTGGAAGGNAGACCTAAAAGATATCCTATCTTNTTNGGTAATGATCTGAAGTACCATATGTGNGCAACAGGAACAACTAAATTAATATGTCCTATTCTATCCCTTCTNACCTTTTTTTCAGTTACTTCAACCCCACATCTATCACAAACAATCCCTTTNTATCTTATTCTCTTGTATTTACCGCATGCACACTCATAATCTNTAACAGGTCCAAAAATTCTTTCACAGAATAAACCATCTCTTTCAGGCTTATGAGTTCTGTAATTNATAGTTTCAGGTTTTAATACCTCTCCTCTCGAAGCAGATAATATAGATTCCGGGGAACCCAAACCAATAGAGATTTTNTTAAATTTAATTGCAGTATTATCTTTTTTTCTACGCATAATTCGTGTGTAAAATTTATTATTCTTCTAATCTTATATCTAGTCCAAGTCCTTTTAACTCATGCATTAATACATTNAATGACTCGGGTAANCCAGGGNTTGGCATTGATTCGCCCTTCACAATAGCCTCATATGTTTTAGCTCTTCCTACTACATCATCTGATTTTACAGTNAGGATTTCTCTAAGTGTACTGGAAGCACCGTAAGCTTCAAGTGCCCAAACCTCCATTTCTCCGAATCTTTGTCCACCAAATTGAGCCTTTCCACCCAATGGTTGTTGNGTGATTAATGAGTAAGGTCCTATTGATCTGGAATGCATTTTATCATCAACCATATGACCTAGCTTAAGCATGTAAATAACTCCAACAGTAGCAGGTTGATCAAATTTCTCACCAGTACCCCCGTCATAGAGATATGTATGACCAAACTTAGGNAATCCTGCTTCATCNGTAATTTTATTAATTTCATCAATTGAAGCACCATCGAAGATAGGTGTAGCATATTTTTTATCAAGCTTTAAACCAGCCCACCCAAGAACTGTCTCATAAATCTGTCCGATATTCATCCTNGAAGGNACACCAAGTGGGTTTAAAACTATATCAACNGGCTTACCATCTTNTAAGAATGGCATATCCTCTTCTCTNACAATTTTAGCAACAATACCCTTGTTACCGTGTCTACCAGCCATTTTATCACCAACTTTAAGTTTTCTCTTCTTTGCTATATATACTTTAGCTAACTTTAAAATACCAGAAGGNANCTCNTCACCAACTGAGATTGTAAATTTCTCTCTTCTTAATGAACCCTGTAAATCGTTTTCTTTNATCTTATAATTATGAATAATTTGNGAAACAGTATCATTTGTTGACTTATCTGTAACCCATTTAGTTGATACTAGGTGGGCAAAATCGTCAGCTGAATTCAACATTTTTTGAGTAAACTTTTTTCCTTTTGGAAAAACTTCTTCACCAAGATCATTAAATACGCCTTGAGAAGTTTTACCTCCTAAAACNCTATAAAGTTTNTCAACTAAAATNTTTTTAAGTTCAGAAAACTTAACATCNTATNAATCTTCAAGTAATTTAAGATCTTCCTTATCTTGAATTCTCTTTCTTTTATCCTTAACTGATCTTGCAAATAATTTCTTNTCAATTACAANACCATTTAGNGATGGTGGAGCCTTCAAAGATGCATCTTTAACATCACCTGCTTTNTCTCCAAAAATAGCNCTAAGTAACTTTTCTTCAGGNGTNGGATCACTTTCACCNTTTGGGGTGATTTTTCCAATCAGAATATCACCAGCATTAATTTCAGCNCCAATTCTAATCATTCCATTTTCATCTAGATCTTTAGTAGCTTCTTCAGAAACATTTGGAATATCATTTGTTAATTCTTCATTTCCAAGTTTTGTATCTCTTACCTCTATCGAGTACTCATCAATATGAATTGATGTAAATACATCATCCCTTACAACCTTTTCAGAAATAACAATCGCATCTTCAAAATTATAACCTTTCCATGGCATGAAAGCTACTTGAATATTTCTTCCAAGTGCTAATTCTCCGTTATTTGTTGCATATCCCTCACATAAAACTTGGCCTTTTGAAACTTTATCNCCTTTTGAAACTATAGATTTTAAATTTACACAAGTACCTTGATTAGTCTTTTTGAACTTTGTAAGCTTATATGTNACTGTCTCAGAGTCAAAACTTGTTAAAACTTCAGCCTTATTTCTGTTATATTTNATCGTAATCTCGTTTGCATCAACATACTCAACAACTCCGTCTGCTTCCGCGTTAATGAGTACTCTAGAATCAGAAGCAACTTGCTTTTCTAATCCTGTACCAACAATAGGAGATTGTGGTAATAATAAAGGAACAGCTTGACGCATCATATTAGATCCCATAAGTGCACGGTTTGCATCATCATGCTCTAAAAATGGTATCAAAGATGCAGAAATTGATGCAATTTGATTTGGAGCAACATCAGTNTAATGAACATTTGTAGGCTCGGTTAACGGGAAATCACCCTCTTGTCTAGCAATTACCTTATCGTCAAGTATTTTACCAGATTTATCAACATTTATATTTGATTGAGCTATCAGTTTGTTTTCCTCTTCCTCAGCACTTAANTAAATAGGGTCTGATTTTAAATCAACNACTCCATCTTTNACTTTTCTATATGGAGTTTCGATGAAGCCCATATTATTAATCTTAGCAAATACACCCAGAGATGAAATTAAACCGATATTTGGACCTTCGGGCGTTTCAATAGGGCAAAGTCTTCCGTAATGTGTATAATGTACATCTCGAACTTCAAATCCAGCTCTTTCTCTAGAAAGNCCTCCAGGTCCTAAAGCTGATANTCTTCTTTTATGTGTTATCTCAGCAAGTGGATTNGTTTGATCCATNAATTGTGAAAGCTGATTTGTTCCAAAAAATGANTTAATAACAGATGATAATGTNTTAGCATTAATTAAATCAATNGGAGTAAATACCTCGTTGTCACGAACATTCATTCTTTCTCTGATAGTTCTAGCCATTCTAGCAAGACCTACACCAAATTGTGATGAAAGCTGTTCTCCAACTGTTCTTACTCTTCTATTTGATAAATGATCAATATCATCTATTTCAGCTTTAGAATTGATAAGTTCAATCAANTACTTGATAATTGTAATTATGTCTTCAGTTGTTAAAACTTGCTTGTCCATTCCAATATCCAAACCAAGTTTTTTATTCATTCTATATCTACCAACATCTCCAAGATTATATCTTTGGTCGCTAAAAAATAATTTATCAATAATACCTCGTGCTGTTTCTTCGTCTGGCGGTTCAGCATTTCTTAACTGCCTGTATATGTGTTCAACGGCTTCTTTTTCAGAATTTGTAGGATCTTTTTGGAGTGTATTATGAATAATTGCATATTCACCCTGCTGAGTAATTTCTTTATGAATTAGAACAGTTTTAACACCTGCTTCAATAATTTCTTCAACATTATCTTTATCAATTTCAGTATCTCTATCTAAAACTATTTCATTTCTTTCAATTGAAACTACTTCTCCTGTGTCTTCATCTACAAAATCTTCATGCCATGTATTTAAGACACGAGCAGCAAGTTTTCTTCCGAAGTATTTTTTAAGATTTGCTTTTGAAACCTTAATTTCTTCAGCTAAATCAAATATTGCTAAGATGTCTTTATCTCTTTCGTATCCAATAGCTCTAAATAAAGTTGTTACAGGTAACTTCTTTTTTCTGTCAATATAGGCATACATAACACTATTAATGTCAGTTGCAAATTCAATCCATGATCCCTTGAAAGGAATAACACGTGCTGAATATAACTTTGTACCGTTTGCATGAAAAGATTGACCAAAAAATACACCAGGTGATCTGTGTAATTGAGAAACCACAACTCTTTCGGCACCATTGATACAAAACGTACCACTAGGTGTCATATATGGAATAGTGCCTAAATATACATCTTGGACAATTGTTTCAAAATCTTCGTGCTCAGGATCAGTACAATATAACTTTAATCTCGCTTTTAAAGGAACACTGTAGGTTAGTCCTCTTTCAATACACTCTTGAATTGAATATCTAGGTGGATCAACAAAGTAATCCAGGAACTCTAGAACAAACTGATTTCTAGCATCAGTAATAGGAAAGTTGTCCTGAAAAGTATTATATAAACCCTCCTCACCACGTTCATCTGATTTTGTTTCTAATTGAAAAAAATCTTTAAAAGATTTTATTTGTATATCCAAAAAGTCTGGATATTTACTAGCATTCTTTATTGATGAAAAATTAATTCTTTCAGCTAATCTAGTCGACATATAGTTTTGTTTTTAAAAAATGAATAATGAAAATCAGTTAAGTACACCAAAAGGCATAGTAATAAATTNTNATCTATAACTATGCCTTAATTTGAATAAAGTTAAACTTATTTAAGTTCAACCTCAGCTCCAGCTTCTTCTAAGGATTTTTTGAATCCTTCAGCTTCGTCTTTACTTACTGCTTCTTTGATTGTTTTTGGAGCTCCGTCAACAAGTTCTTTTGCATCCTTAAGACCCAAACCTGTTAATTCTTTCACCAATTTTACAACTGCAAGTTTTGATCCACCNGCTGCTGTAAGAACAACATCAAATTCTGATTTTTCCTCANCTGCATCACCACCTGCACCGCCTGCTGCTGCAGGAGCTGCAACAGCNGCTGCTGCTGGCTCAATACCATATTCATTTTTTAAAATGTCAGCTAACTCACTTACTTCTTTTACTGATAAGTTTACTAACTGCTCTGCGAAAGTTTTTAAATCTGCCATTTTTCTATTTTTATTTTACTTTATTATTTATTTGTTTGATAATGTTTGAANAATNCCTGAAAGTTTTCCTCCACTTGATGAAAGTGCAGAAATAACATTCTTAGCAGGTGACTGTAACAACATGATAATATCTCCAATTAATTCTTCTTTAGACTTGATTGCAAATAATGTTTCAAGTTGATCATCACCAATGTAAATATCTTCCTCAATCATTGCACCTTTTAATATTGGTCTTTCAGATTTTTTTCTAAAATTCTTTATGACCNTAGCAGGTGCACTACTTACTTCAGCAATCATAACTGAAGTATTACCATTAAGCGTTTCTTTTAATTCACCAAAATCTTTTTCNGAATCATCCATTGCTTTTTCAAGCAATGTGTTTTTGACAACTGATAATTTTACACCAGCTTTAAAACACATTCTTCTTAGATTTGATGTTTCAAGAGCATTTAATCCGGAAATATCAGTCAAGTAAATATTTTGATTTGACTTTAATACATCCAAAATTTCGTTAATCGCTACTGATTTTTCTTCTCTAGTCATAATTACAATTATATTTTAGGGTCAATAGCTAAACTAGGACTCATAGTTGATGAAATAAAAATGCTTTTAATNTAAGTTCCCTTAGCCCCTGTTGGCTTAAGTTTGATTAATGTTTGAATTAATTCACTTGCATTTCCAGCTATTTTATCAGATGAAAAAGAAACCTTTCCGATTGGAGCATGAACAATACCTGCTTTATCAACCTTAAAGTCAATCTTTCCCGCTTTAACATCGGAAACTGCCTTTGCAACGTCCATTGTAACAGTTCCNGTTTTAGGATTAGGCATTAAACCTCTAGGNCCTAATATTCTTCCNAGCGGGCCTAATTTACCCATAACACTTGGCATAGTTACAATTACATCAACATCAGTCCAACCTCCTTTGATTTTTTCAATATACTCATCAAGTCCAACGTAATCAGCTCCNGCATTCTTTGCTTCATCCTCTTTATCAGGTGAAACNAATGCAAGAACTTTCATGTCTTTTCCNGTTCCNTTAGGAAGAGAAACAACACCTCNTACCATTTCATTAGCTTTTTTAGGATCTACTCCTAATCTGACAGCTAAATCAACGGATGCGTCAAACTTAGTTGTAGTAATATNTTTTATCAAAGAACATGCTTCATCTAAATTATACAACTTAGTATTATCAATTTTTGCTTCCGATAATTTTCTATTCTTAGTTAATTTTCCCATTTTGTTTAAATTATTCAGGGGCTTTACCACCCTTAACATTTATACCCATAGATCTTGCAGTACCAGCAACCATTTTCATTGCAGATTCAANTGTGAATGCATTCAAATCCACCATTTTATCTTCAGCAATTGCTTTGACTTGGTCCCACGTAACCTTAGAAACTTTATTAATGTTTGGCTCACCAGAACCCTTTTTNACNCTTGCAGCTTCTAAAAGCTGAACTGCAGCAGGAGGTGTCTTAATCACAAAATCAAATGACTTGTCTTTATAAACACTTATTACCACAGGTAAGACTTTTCCTGGTTTGTCCTGAGTTCTAGCATTGAACTGCTTACAAAAATCCATNATATTCACACCAGCAGCACCTAATGCAGGACCTACAGGCGGTGACGGGTTTGCAGCACCTCCTCTGACTTGTAACTTAAGAACTTTACCTATTTCTTTTGCCATATTACTAATTTAAGTTTCAATGATTCTATTATTGGAAGCAATAAAATCATATATATTATGTAACATTTATAATTTTTCTACTTGCATATAGCTAAGTTCTAATGGAGTTTTTCTTCCAAATATTTTAACCATAACTTCAAGTTTTCTCTTTTCTTCGTTTATTTTTTCTATTGTTCCGTCAAATCCATTAAATGGTCCATCAATAACTTTAACATTCTCTCCGTGAATGAAAGGAATTATTATATCAGACTCTTCCTGTAGGGATAACTCATCAACTTTACCTAGCATTCTATTCACTTCGCTTTGACGTAATGGAATAGGATCTCCACCTTTTGTCTCACCTAAAAATCCAATAACATTAGTTACGGACTTAATAATGTGAGGAACTTCACCAGTTAAATTAGCATTAATCATTATGTATCCAGGAAAATATGTTTTATCCTTAGTAACTTTTTTACCATTTCTAATTTGAAGAACCTTTTCAGAGGGTACAAGAATTTGCTCAATGAAGCTATCCATACCAACTCTGGTAATCTCATTTTCAATATATGTCTTAATCTTGTTTTCTTGACCACTAACAGCCCTAACAACATACCATTTAAAAAGCGAATTTTTGTCAGACATAAATTATTTAACTTATTATATTAAAAAATTCTTTAATTACTCTACTGAACATAGAATCTAACCCCCAAATAATCAGTGAAAAAATCACTGAAAATACAGCAACTAAAACTGTTAAATTTAATCCTTCATTAAAACCAGGCCAACTCACATGTGACTTTAGTTCTTCAAAAGATTCTTTAAAATATTTAACAATTCCTGTCATATTATATTTTTTTGCACGGGTTGAGAGACTCGAACTCCCGACACCTGGTTTTGGAGACCAGTGCTCTACCAACTGAGCTAAACCCGTAAACATAAGTCAAGGTATTTCGTTTGAAAACAAACAAAATACCTCAACATATATTATGGGTTTTTATTTAGTCTAAAATTTCCGTAACCTGACCAGCACCAACAGTTCTACCACCTTCACGGATAGCAAAACGTAAACCAATATTCATTGCAATTGGCTGTATTAACTCAACAGTAATTGTTAAGTTATCACCAGGCATAACCATTTCAACTCCAGATGGTAACTCAATAGTTCCAGTTACATCAGTCGTTCTTACATAGAACTGAGGTCTATAGTTATTGTGGAATGGAGTGTGACGTCCACCTTCTTCTTTTTTAAGGATATAAACTTCCGCTTTAAACTTACTGTGTGGAGTAACGGATCCTTGTTTACAAATAACCATTCCTCTACTAATNTCGGTTTTTTCAATACCTCTTAATAGGATACCAACATTNTCACCAGCTTCACCTCTATCTAAGATTTTACGGAACATTTCAACACCNGTTACAGTAGAAGTTAATTTTTCTGCACCCATTCCGATAATGTCAACAGNATCACCAGTATTAGCAACACCTGTTTCAATTCTTCCTGTAGCTACAGTTCCTCTACCTGTAATTGAAAATACGTCTTCNATAGGCATTAAGAAATCCTTNTCAATATCTCTCTTNGGTAATTCAATCCATGAATCAACATTTTTCATTAACTCCATTACAGTGTCAACCCACTTTTGCTCNCCATTAAGAGCACCTAGAGCTGAACCAGCNATAACAGGNCTATTATCACCGTCATATTCGTAGAATGATAANAATTCACGAATCTCCATTTCAACAAGTTCTAATAATTCTTCATCATCAACCATGTCAACTTTNTTCATNAATACAACAATTCTCGGAATACCAACCTGTCTTCCAAGAAGGATNTGCTCACGAGTTTGTGGCATTGGCCCATCAGTAGCTGCAACAACAAGTATTGCTCCATCCATCTGTGCAGCACCGGTTACCATGTTCTTTACATAGTCGGCGTGACCNGGACAGTCTACGTGAGCGTAATGACGATTCTCAGTTGCATACTCNACGTGNGATGTATTGATGGTAATACCTCTTTCTTTTTCTTCAGGGGCATTATCAATAGTATCAAAATCTCTTTTTTCGGATAAACCAGCATCAGCTAACACTGTTGTAATAGCNGCTGTAAGCGTAGTTTTACCATGATCTACGTGTCCGATAGTACCGATATTTAAGTGCGGTTTCGAACGATCAAAATTTTCCTTTGCCATAATATAATATTTTAGTTGCTTTTAAAATGAGCGCAAATATANAATTTTTNNATCTAATTAACCAATTTATTTNTTAATTTTTTTTTGAAGAGCTTAATCAGTTAGAAAATCNTNGTTAATTTGANTGTGTAATTACANAAAAACCAACTAGTTATAATNAGTNAAAAAAATCTGGTTTTCTANAGATTCCCAAAGCAATAGACAAGCTATTGANTTATAAGGACTCCAGTTATCTGTTAACTTTTGTATTTCATGTTTNCCTACTTTTTCNATTGAATAGTTTTTTTTGATACTGTTTATTAAGGCTAAGTCCTTCGGNGAAAAGATATCATTTCTAAATAAATTNAANATTAAAAACATTTGAGCTGTCCATTCACCAANNCCCTTTATNGAACATAAGNAATNAATTACATCNTTATCAGNCATAGATTCAAGATCTNNNTCGTGNGTACTAAAAAAATTAAAAACATTTTTTATNTAGTCAGCTTTTCTGTAAGAAATACCGATTGATTGCAATTCTTGGTTAGTCATTTGAATAATTTCTTCAGAGGTTTTCCCGTAAGTTAATTTTGAAAATCTTTTTTTGACAGTAATGGCTGCCTTGAAGCTTATTTGTTGTTCAATAATTAAATTAGCAATTGACAGAGCATAGTTTGAATTATATCTGTTACCCCAATCAATTTTATNCTGAAATTTATTGATTAGGAAATACATTATTTTGTCATTGGACAAATGCTNGTATGCCCTTTCAAGAACTNTTTTCATGGNATTTCTAATAATTTTCTTCAGCCAATTTGTATATNNTAANNATTANCAACCCAAAAACAACACCTAANATGGTTAACATAATACTGTANAAACCTTCTGCGCTAAAGGAAAGTCTAAGTAAAATNGTNGAGATAATGAAGCCTGTATTTCTTATTAATTGCGAATACCTTTCGGTGTATTGGAAAGAGATTAGTAAAATAAAAACATCGACTAAAATTAAAATCGTGAAGAAATCAATAAAGAAAACTCCGTTAAGATTTTCCGTGTAGGATTTAGAAATAAAAACCTGAATTACCCATTCGTAAAAGTTTATAAAACATAAAACTAAAAGAGTCGGAACTAAAAGTATTGACATAAGCTTTTTGTAGTTTATGAACTTTTGTAAGTTTTTATTTGTTTTACGCTTTGGAGTATTAACCCATGTTTTTTTAAACAAATAAATCAGATAGAAAATTACTATTACGGCTAATAAGTCATATAGTAACTGCAGATTATTTTCATTAAAAAAAGATGTAGTCTCTAAGCTAATTTCTGGAATGTCTTTAAATATTTTTCTAATCAAGACCAATGAAATAATTTCAAACTCTTTGGCAATAGATGTAGTAAAAGATCTTGGTAAATAATATATAAGTAAAAACGCCTCGTATATCAGAATAAATGTAAAAGGAGTGTATAAGGCAGATATGGGATTACTTAACAAGTTAGTTTTGGACGAAAATATGTCTACTCCGTAATAATTTTCAATGAATATCAATAGCAGGTGAATTATAAAGCCACCAACAGCCAAAAACATAATATTCTTCTCAAATAACTCTACATTTCTTTGAGAAAAAACATTGGAGTGTAAATTTTCAATCCTATTCATAATCAATAATTTACAATATTTGTGCCGTTATGAAAAGAAATGATATTAAATAATTTAAAGTACTGGAATTCCGTTTGAAATTGCAGAGATTGGAGCAACACTGTAAATATCTTTCTTGTAAACATTAGTGTTATTATCACCTTCAAAACCCGTCCAAAGGTCTGATCCAAAATAATCATTAATGGCAGTCCTACTTGTAAAATAGTATACTCCTCCGTAAATATTTCCATCAGTGCTATTTATCATAGTTTTACCGATCATTCCTGGAAAATTATCGTTACTAAATACAGGTGCATATTGCTTTACCTGACTAGACATTTCCTCATCAGATGGATTAACCTCATTAGTATAATTTACAACCAAAATATGTAAACCATCGGCGTCTAAAGCATCTGAAGATGTCTTTCTCATTGAATGATTTCCATTTGCTAATTCAGTACCGTCAAAAGTTTTAAAGATATCTGTTTTAAAATTGACAAGATTTGGATGTGCAACTACACCCTTCCAAAGATCAGATTCTAGAAAAATATCAACTGATTCAGAATCTGAAAAATAATAAATTCCTCCAAAAACACCTCTATCTGCATCGCCAACAAATGACTTTCCTAAAAGACCTCTAACATTTTTAGAGGTGAAGTTAGGTGCCACAGCACTGCCTAATTCAGCGTGCTCATCCATAGTCATATTTTCAATTTGGTAGTTTACAATCAACACAGTCTCATCAGCATAAATCGAAGTTTCTTCATTGGAGGTTGAATTTTTACAACTGAATAGTGAAACGATACAAGCCAACATTAAAATTTTTTTCATTGTTTAAGTTTTAAGGATTATTATAAATTAATACAATTTAACAAAAAAACAAACTATGTTAAAAATTGGGGATTAATATTTTTTACAGTGGCACATGATTTGATAATTAAATGTAAAAATGTGTAAATGAAAAACTTAATCATTATTGGACATCCTTATAAAAAGTCATTTTGTTATAATGGAATCTTCAAAACTATTTTTAATGAAATTAATAATTCCGATCAAGAGTTGAAAGTAATTGACTTATACAGGGATAGTTTTTCTAGACCTCGAACAAAGCTGATTGAAAATTATAAAAATCTAGTACTGTGGAGTGAGAGAATATATATTATATCACCTGTTTGGTGGTTTAGATTAACGCCAAGAATGGAAGTTTTTTTTGATGAAGTACTCACCCCGGGATTTGCTTATAAATTTGTTAATGTTACAAAAACTTATGCATATCCAAAACCATTTTTAAAAGATAAAAAAGTTCGCACATACATAACACACGGCGCACCTGCCCTGCCTGTTAAGACTCTTTATTTTAATTCGGTTAAGCTGAGATTAGTTATGGGTGTATATTCTTTTGTTTTCGGATGGAAATTATCCCTTTGGTTTAAAACAAAACAATTTTGGTCAGTACCTTTTGTTAGTGACAAAAAAAGAAAAAAATATTTATCAGTGGTTCTTAATGATATCAGAAATGATTTAAGAGTAAAAAATATTTTTAGCAAGAAGCCAGCTTTACAAAACAATTGATATGTTAAAGAGATTTAACACAAATGATTACTTAGTTAGGATTCCGCTATTTATTATCTTCTTTTGGTTTGGAATACTTAAGGTACTTGATGTATCTCCTGCAACAGAACTAATTATTGATACAGTTTTTTGGATGCCGTTTTTATCCGCTAAGACATGGTCAATAGTGATCGGATACTGGGAGATGGCAATAGGTATCTGTTTTTTAAATAAAAAAACAACTTTAGTTGCGGTAATTTTAATGTTTTTACAAATGACTGGAACATTCCTTCCACTGGTAATATTACCAGATATTACATTTCAAAACGGAAATCCGTTTTTGCCAACTCTGGAAGGTCAATACATAATTAAAAATATAATAATCATAACTGCTGCTCTTATTATAGGCAGGAGTTATCTTAAAATCAAATTAAAATGAAAAAGATATTAGAAGTTTACTACCCAATAATTTTAGCCTTTATATGCCTTGTTTACTCTGTAAGTTTAGGATTACTAGGTAATACAGCTGAGGCTCAGTACACTGCTCATTGGCCAGGAACAATTCTACTATTTGCAATTGCAATTCGTCAAAGACGCAAAGACTATAACTCAAAAAAATAAGCTATGCTAAGTCCGTTAATGTTTATAATTGGTTTTGTTATTTTTATACTGTACATGTCTGGTTTATTATGGATGATTAAATCATCACATGATGATCAGAGAAGGAGAAGAGAAAGAGATGAAAGGTTTCGTCAGTCCGACGAAAATGATTATGATGGTGGTGGTAATTGGGGAAGATTTAATAACGAATAAAAAAAGAATTGAGCCAATGCCGAGAATTGAACTCGGGACCTCTTCCTTACCAAGGAAGCGCTCTACCACTGAGCTACACCGGCTAGTGATTTTTTTGAGCGGGAGACCGGGTTCGAACCGGCGACATTCAGCTTGGAAGGCTGACGCTCTACCAACTGAGCTACTCCCGCATTATTA
>NZHJ01000020.1 GCA_002691265.1 Flavobacteriaceae bacterium
AGTTAAATCTGGATAATCAGCCTTATATAATTGGTTTAATCCTGATGGCCAAGTTGTTCCGTTTCCAGAGACTGCAGCAAATTGAAAATAGTTAGCTATATTATTTGTGTTATCATCTAAAGAAGATGTAAAGTTCACAGCCAAAGTATTGTCTCCATTACACAATATTTGATCGGCGAGAGAATCAACTCCTACAGTTGGATTAACTGTAATAACGACTTCAAAGGAATCGCCTTTACAAGCATTAAATTCTGGTTGCACTGTATAAGTTAAAGTTGCAGGATAATCACTCACGTTGGATAATGTTTGACTGATTGATGCTTGCGCAGTTCCCGAAGAACCCCCAGTAACTACCCCTACTGGATTACTGACTGGCTCTGACCAGCTGTAAGTAGTTCCTACTGGCACTATCTCAGTAGGAGAATTATCCGTTGGTTGAATATTAAATGTTTCACCATCACAAATCGTTTCATCTTTGTCCGCAATCAATGGTTTTGGCTGAATAGTTAACGTGTATTCAAATGGTGTACCAGCACATCCGTCTGCAATGGGTGTTATAGTATATACCAAATCCTGATCTGTATTGGTAGTATTTGTTATTGTCTGAGAAGGAATGAAAGCAGTTGTACCACTTTCAGTGTATCCAGTTAAGTTTATATTTTCTGTTGCTACCCAAGAGTAAGTGGTTCCAGCAACATCAGAAGTAAAATCAAACTGAATTGAAGCATCATCAGAACAAACTTCTTGAGAAGTAACTGTATTTGTAATCGTTGGTGTTTGACTCAATGTAATTACAACAGTATCCGATGCAGGATTATCACAATTTGAACCAACAGTAACAGTAATATTATAGGTTCCAAATGAGTTTAATTGTATCGTTGGGAATTCGTCTGAATTTGTAGTTCCATTCACAAAAGCATAATCAGAATTAGTAATTCCAGAGCCGGATACCGTCCAAACATAATCAGTTGGAGCAGAGAAACCAGTTGAGTATGTTGGGGTAATTTGATTTTCAAAATCAACCAAAAGAGTGTTGGTTGAACAATATGTTTGTGATGCAATTGGGAAAGATACTGTTGGATTTCCTANAACATCAAAAGTTTCNGAATGTGTNTCAGATCCNCACTCAGTTGTGACAGTCAAATCAACTGTGTAAGTACCAACCTCAGTGAATGTAATAACCGGATTTTGACTATTTAATGATGTTGGATTTCCGTCAACATCATTTCCTAGAACATATCCAGAATTTGGAGACACAGTCCATACATAGGTTGGTGTCTCATTTGGAAGTGTAGGATCACATGTTGCTTCGATAATATTTGATGCATCAGTAATAGTAATTTGCTCATTTTGACATATGTCACCGATATCGTTAAAATCTGCATCAGGAATGTCTTCTACATTTACTGTATCAGTGTATACAGATTCAGCCAAACATGCAGCTGGATTTACAGCGATTAATTTTATTTCCCAACATCCAACCTCATCAACTTGTGAAGCAGGAATCAATAAATCATCACCAACTATCCATGAGGGATTTAATAATGAAACAGGTAAAAAATCAGAGAAACTTGGCTTTTTTACTTGCCAATCATAATTCACTTCACCGGCACAATCACCACTACTAGTTGGATAAGAACCAGGGATAGTTGTATTTATCGCCTCAATATCTTCACTAATACATTGTTCTGGATTTAAATTAAATTGAGCTTGAGGAGATTCGGCAGTAGCAATTTCTTTTGAAGCTCCAAGTCCATTCTGAGTGTAAGAACCACATTGTGGGTCATTTGAAGAGTTTACTAATCCTTTGTTGTAAAGTTTTTTAGAAACAATAAAACTACTACTTCCGTTAGCATTACATGAGGGTTGATCAAAAATATGTGTAATCGGATCAACTGGATCTGTGTATAAATCAAGCAGTTCTGCCTGAGTATAAATAAGTGGAGCAGAGCCATCTCCAAAATTAATAATGTAGTAGGACCCCATGTAGTTACTTCCAATACCTAAATTTGAGATATCAACTGAAAAGGTTACTTCTTCTCCAACACAAACGGTTTCAGAGGAGGCATTACCAAAAATTGTTGCACTTGTATGGAATAGAAATGTGTAACTAAATACGCTTACATTTCCAGAAGAATCAGTTTCAGTTACCTCAAAATTGTATGTTCCAACAGGNAAATCNGCTGGAATCTGGTAAATATTTCCAGAAATTGCAGAAACTGAAGTTGAAGTTCCATTTAAAACATCAATAAGTTCTACAGAAATAGTATTATTTGAATTTGTTGGATCTACTGTNAAAAACTGATAACTCGATGGCATACTTCCAGAAAGTGAGTTATAGTTTTGATTCATGGAACCAATAAATGGGTTAATTACGTTTGCCTCATCGTTCAAACATTGTGTAAAGTTTGAATTTGAATCCATATTTGTTGTAACAGTTGGTNTTTCTGAGATCTCAAAAGCATTACAATCTCCAACAGTGAATGAGGAGGTTGAGGCACTGGTAATAGCTGGTTGTGTGGATCTTACCCTAAGTAAATAATCACCCGATGCTAGACCAGCAGGAAGTGTTCCGTTGATTAGAGGGGTATAAAAATCATAAACTGTGTTAAGTATTGTAGGATTTGACCAATCACCACCTGGACCAGAAATTTCAAGGATAAAAGAATTATTTACTGAATCTTGCAAATTTCCAGCATTTTCCAAAGTAAAAACTCCTGTTGGGTTTATGTGTAATGAAACACCTCCTCCAGGGCAATACTCATTAGAACTATTAAAACTAACGATATCGATGCTCTGCGAAAATGAGANCANACAAAAAAACATGAATAATATGGTAAGCCTTATTTTCTTCATGGTCTTTAGTTNGCNTACAAATATATAGGATTTTTTTTAGATAAGGCTATCTAGAGCTTGAGCGTAGTCATTTTTAGAAGAAACTCCTACTTTTCTGTCAACAAGTTCACCATTCTTAAATACAAGAACTGTGGGGATGTTTCTTACTCCGAATTGAGCGGCATATTGTTGATTTGAGTCGATGTCAACTTTTCCTACGACAGCTTTTCCCTCATACTCCTCACTTATTTCATCTATAATTGGACCAACCATTCTACAAGGCCCACACCAAGCTGCCCAAAAATCAACCAATACTGGCTTATCACTTTTTAATACTGTTTCTTCAAAATTGCTATCTGTAATCTCTAATGCCATAATTATATATCTTTAAAGCTCAAAAATAAGTATTTTCTCTAATTTAATTTATAAAAAATGTTTTTTCCTTCAAGTTCGCTTAGAAGTTTAGGTGAAATATTTACTTTTTGTTTTTCACTATCCATCTCAACCATAATTTTTTCTTCGTCATCATACACAACAAAACTCAAATTATGTGTTCCGTCATGTTGACTTAAGAGAGATTTTATTGAGTTTATTTTTTCATTCTTAATATCATCCAATTTAAGTTGAATTGATAATTTTTTTGCAAATGTCTTAACTACATCCTGTAATAATTTGAAGTTTGTATACTGAATCCTCGGCTCCCCTCTAACTCCAGTTTCCTTATTTAGCCATCCTTCAACAATTTTGGTTTTGATGTGAAGGAAATTATTTAAGGTTAGAAAATGTTTATACCTTAGATATTCTTCTCCAAAAATTCTAAAATTATATGAATCAACATAATCCTCTAATACAAAAAATGCCCAACCTTTTCCTTGTCTGCTTACTCTATGCTCCACCTCAGTGATTACACCAGCAACATTAATTTCCTTATTAACAAAGTCTTTTGGAGACTTAAATACACTCACATCACCATTACAAAATGATTCCATTTCAACTTTGAAATCATCCAGTGGATGACCAGAAATATAAATACCAATAACCTCTTTTTCTTTTGTTAACTTTTCAATTGTTGGCCATGGTTCAACTTCAGGAATAGATGGACTTGAAACTTGTAAATCATTTGTGCCTGCGAAAAGACTTACCTGAGATGAGTTTTTATTTTCTTGGAATTTATTTCCATGCCTTAATATTTTTTCAATAAATGTTATTCCATCACCATTATCATGGAAATATTGTGACCTATTAATATCAAAGGAATCAAATGCTCCTGCTGCAGCTAAACTGTCAAAAGCTTTTTTATTGGCAGCTCTTAGATCAACCCTTTGGGATAAATCAAATATTGATTTGTAAGGACCATTCATTTTTCTCTCACTGACGATAGCTTTAACTGCTGAAGCTCCAACTCCTTTGATCGCACCCATTCCAAAACGAATTGCATTATCTTTATTTACAGAAAATTTATAGTAAGATTCATTTAAATCTGGTCCCAAAACTTCTAATTTCATTCTTTTACATTCACCCATAAAAAATGTCACATTTTTTATATCATTCATATTATTAGATAATACAGAAGCCATATATTCAGCAGGATAATTAGCCTTAAGATATGCAGTCTGATATGCAATCCATGCATAGCATGTTGAATGAGATTTGTTAAAGGCATAGCTTGCAAAAGCCTCCCAATCTTTCCAAATCTTTTCTACCTTTTCAATTTTAAAACCTTTCTTTTCAGAATTCTTTAAAAACTTAGGCTTCATTTTATCCAGAACATCTTTTTGTTTTTTACCCATCGCTTTTCTGAGTATATCCGCTTCACCTTTTGAGAAATTTCCAATTTTTTGAGACAAGAGCATTACCTGCTCTTGATATACTGTTATTCCGTAAGTGTCTTTTAAATATTCTTCCATTTCGGGTAAATCATAGACAATTTTTTCATCCCCATGCTTTCTTCTAATAAAACTTGGAATATATTCCATTGGTCCGGGCCTGTACAAAGCATTCATAGCAATTAAATCGTCAAAAACAGAAGGTTTTAAATCTTTAAGGTGTTTTTGCATACCAGGTGATTCATATTGAAAAATACCTACAGTTTCTCCCCTTTGAAATAATTCGAAGGTTTTNTTATCNTCNANAGGAAAATTATCNGGATCTAAATCAATTCCGTATTTNGCTTTAACAATTTTGACNGTNTCCTTTATNAGGGTTAANGTTTTAAGNCCTAAAAAATCCATTTTNAGTAATCCCGCTTGTTCAACCACGGCATTATCAAATTGGGTNACAAATAAGTCGGAATCTTTTGCCGTTGCAATNGGAACGAAATTTTTTATNTCATCAGGTGTNATAATTACNCCACAAGCATGAATTCCTGTATTTCTTAATGATCCTTCAAGTAATCTAGCCTGTTTAATGGTTTCAGACTCCAGATTATCAGACTTTGAGATACTTAACAACTGATTTATTTTATCTAAATCATCAGCCCTAAATTTATTTCTTAATTCTTTGTGATCAGTTTCAAAAATCGAACTAAGTTTTGTCATGTTTGGTACTAACTTCGCAATTCTATCTGCATCACCAAGAGGTAAGTCTAAAACTCTAGCAGTATCTCTAATAGAAGATTTAGCTGCCATAGTACCGTAAGTAATTATTTGAGCAACCTGATTTTCACCATATTTATCTATCACATAATTAATAACCTTATTTCTTCCTACATCATCAAAATCTATATCAATATCTGGCATACTTACCCTTTCTGGATTTAGAAATCTTTCAAAAAGTAAATCATATTTTATAGGATCAATATTTGTAATCCACAAACAATATGCAACTACTGATCCTGCAGCTGATCCTCTTCCTGGACCAACAGAAACGTTCATTTCTCTTGCCTTTCTTATAAAATCCTCAACAATTAAAAAATACCCAGGATAACCGGTGTTTTTAATGGTATCAAGCTCAAACTCGATTCTTTCTTTTAAATCATCATCAATTTTTTCATACCGCTTTTCTGCACCTAAATAGGTCAAATGCCTTAAGTAATTATTTTCTCCTCTTTTGCCTCCGTCATCTTTATCTTTTGGGTCGACGAACTCTTCAGGGATTTCAAATTTTGGCAATAAAACCTCATTAGTTAAATCAAATGCCTCAATTTTAGAAACAATCTCGTTTGTGTTTGAAAGTGAGCTTGGAATATCAGCAAATATCTCTTTCATCTGATCCTGAGTTTTAAAATAATACTCGTTGTTTGGTAATCCAAACCTAAACCCTCTTCCTCTTCCTTTTGGGGTTGATAGTTTTTCTCCGTCCTTTACACAAAGTAAAATATCGTG
The DNA here is from genome assembly GCA_002691265.1 of Flavobacteriaceae bacterium. Lineage (GTDB taxonomy): Bacteria > Bacteroidota > Bacteroidia > Flavobacteriales > Flavobacteriaceae > MED-G13. Next base: position 6,159 of record NZHJ01000020.1, read on the forward strand.
AGCGTCAGCGCTAGAATTATCTAAGTAAAAAGTGTTATTTGTTGCAACTAGCTTTACTTCATGTTTTTTAGAAAATTCAAGCAAAACATTATTAACTGTATCCTCATCATCCTGATTATGGCGATTAACTTCAAGATAGAAATCATCCTTGAAGTTATTTTTCCACCATATTAAAGATTCTTCAGCTTCTTTTTTTCCGGTGTTAAGGATTTTATTAGACACTTCTCCATACAAATTACCAGATAAGACAATTAAATCTTCTTTGTATTCGAGTACTAAATTTTTATCAACTCTGGGTACATAATAAAACCCTTTTGTGTAAGCTAATGACGATAATTTTGAAAGGCTATTGTAGCCATTTTTATTTTTAGCAAGAAATACAACCTGATATCCATTATCTCTATAATTTTTATTTAAATGATCTTCGCAAACATTTAACACACACCCAATAATTGGTTTTATTAAACTTTTTTTCTCTTCAGAACTCTCATTTATTTCTCTTATTACTCTATTTTTCTTCTTTACAGCATCTACAAATCTAAATGCTCCCATCATATTTCCTAAGTCTGTTATTGCAACAGCTTTCATATTATATTCAAATGCTTTGTCAACTAAATCTTTAATTTTGATAGTTGATTGTAGCATGGAAAATTGACTGTGATTGTGAAGATGAGTAAAATCAATATCATCAATATTAATATTACCTGAATCGATTATTTGTTGATCTATAGACTCATTTTCATTTTGTTGAATTTTATTCTTTAAATCTTTAGATTTTTTCTTGAGATTTATGTGTTTAATTCCCGCTTTTTCTATTACGCTGGGATTATTTTCAGCGAACTTTTCAAAATAATCGTCAGTCGACTGTAGCTGTTCTTTTTTGAAGTTTTTGATTCTTATCAGCTCTAAAAAACAACGGGCAGTCGCCTCAACATCGGCTGAAGCATTATGGGCTTCTTCAAAAGATGATTCAAAGAGAAATTGATGTAATTCGGTTAAGGTTGGCAATTTAAATTTTCCACCCCTTCCTCCAGCTAATTTACATAAGTCTGCGGTAAGTTCCGTACAGGTATCTAAAATATCTGTAGATTCGATATTTGAAATAATATTTCTTCTGTAAAACTCACAGCCAATTACATTCAAATCAAAGTTTACATTATGACCAATTATGAATTTTGATTTGGAAATTGAATCATTAAATTCATTCAACACACTATCCAGTTCGATACCTTCAGCTTCAGCCAGCAAAGTTGAAATTCCATGAATTTTTTCAGATTCATAAGGGATATCGAAATTATCTGGCTTTATAATATAACTTTTACTTTCGATTAGATTACCTATTTCGTCATGAACCTGCCATGCTAACTGAACACATCTAGGCCAATTTTCAGTATCAGAAATAGGCGCCCTCCAATTCTTTGGCAAACCGGTGGTTTCGGTATCAAAAATTAAATACATTCTATACTATTGGTTTAATCCTGTTCTCCAGAATTTATAGGAATTTTATAGAAAACTCCTTCAGAAACATTAATCGTATATTGTCCAGTACCATTGTATGCGTCAAAATAAAAATGACCACTGATGGTATTGTTAACACTGTCAATTTCTTGAATATCTAAATAGCCATCGCTTAAAANTGCTATACTTCCAATTCCATCGTTTTGAGTTGAGTACTGTAAGGTGTCTTGAAAAATTGCATAATCATCAGTCCAACTATAAAAATTGTATCCGCTTACTTCTGTAGAGTTAATAACAAACGATATTAAACCAAAAGGGTTGGTGCCAGAAATTGAAAGCTGGTTATTTTGAATAGTTGCAATAAAATCTTCAGCAATCCACTGGTTATTACCATTTACAGTCGCCTGAAATACAGGTGTTTTATTCGTGAGATCATCTTCACAGTTAAAAACTACTAGTAGAGATAATGCGATAAATATTTTTTTCATTTAAGAATATCGATTTGAGTAAATTTAATACAAAAAAATCAAAGAATTGTATGTGAATTAGAATTTTATACTATATTTGCCAGCTCATTAATAAACTTGGTCGAGAACCTTAAAATTTAATAATTATGTCAGTAAAAATAAGACTACAAAGACACGGTAAAAAAGGTAAACCATTTTACTGGATTGTCGCAGCAGACTCACGTTCTAAAAGAGACGGAAAATACCTTGAAAAATTAGGCACTTATAATCCAAACACAAACCCAGCAACAATAGAAATTGATATTGACTCTTCAGTTAAGTGGCTTCAAAATGGAGCTCAACCAACTAAAACTGCGAGAAACATCCTTTCATATAAAGGGGTTATGTTAAAATATCACCTATTAGGTGGTGTAATTAAAGGAGCTTTCAACGAAGAAGAAGCCGAAAAAAGATTTGATGCCTGGTTAGAAGAAAAAGCTCAAAGAATTGACAAAAAGAAGTCTGGACTTCAAAAGCTCAAAGAAGAGAAAAAAGCCAAAGCTCTCGAAAACGAAAAAATTGCTAATGAAGCAAGAATCAAAGCCCAAGAAGAAGCTTTAGCTGCTCCAGCAGAAGAGGCTCCAGCAGAAGAGGCTCCAACTGAGGAAGCTCCAGCAGAAGAGGCTCCAGCTGAGGAAGCTCCAGCTGAGGAAGCTCCAGCTGAGGAAGCTCCAGCAGAAGAGGCTCCAGCAGAAGAGGCTCCAGNAGAAGAGAATTCTGATGAGGAATCAAAATAACTTAAGTTATTTATCATTAATTTTTTAAATTTATAGATAGTCTATACTAATCTATGAATCAAAGTAAATTCTTCTATTTAGGTAAAATAACAAGGAAATTTAGCTTCAAAGGGGAGTTAATAATTTTTTTGGATACCGATAGCCCTTTAACATACTACGATTTAAAAAAGGTGTATGTAAAAGAAGATGATAGCTACCTACCATATTTTATTTCTGAAATATCAAAATATAAAAACAATAGTGTAAGAGTAAAATTTGAAGATATTGAAAATGAGTCAATGGCATCAAATCTTATCAATAAAGAAATTTTTTTACCAATTAATGAACTTCCTAAGCTTGACGGCAAAAGGTTTTATTATCACGAAGTTAATGGTTTTCAAGTTGAAGACATTACACATGGTAAAATCGGTGAAATTGAGTATATAAATGATCAAACACCTCAGCACCTTTTTGTGATTAACAGCAATGATAAAGAAGTATTAATTCCTATTAATGATGACTTTATTTTAGAATTAGACAGAATTAATAAAACCATAAAAATGGACCTTCCCGAAGGCTTGTTAAAAATTTATATTTAGAAATTATGGTAACTAAAATAAATGTAGATAAAGACATTAGACTAGCAGAAACTCTTCCAGCTAAATTTTATAAAGATGAAAATTTATTTGATATATCAAAGAAAAAAATCTTTTTAAGATCTTGGCATTGGATTGGAGATGACACTTTATTGAAAGAAATAAACACTATCATTCCTTATAATATTTTACCAGAGTTTCTTGATGAACCTATATTAGTTTCTTGCTCAGAAGATGATAAATTAAGCTGTTTTTCAAATGTTTGTACTCACAGAGGTAATTTATTGATCAAAGAAAAGTGTAAGTCAAAAAAAATAACATGCAAATATCACGGTAGAAGATTTGATAACACTGGAAAATATGAATACATGCCAGAATTTGATGAAACTGCTAATTTCCCAAGAGAATGTGACAATCTACACAACTTTCCTTTATTTTCTTGGAACAGTTTACTATTTGTTGGCCTTAATCCAAGTTTTCAAATTGAAAATATTTTTAAAACAATTAACGACAGAATCTCATTTTTACCTCTTGAAAAATTAAAGTTAGATGAGACATTGTCCAAAGATTATGTAATTAATGCAAACTGGGCATTATACTGTGATAACTATTTAGAGGGTTTTCACGTACCCTTCGTTCATAAGGATCTCAACGATGTACTTGATTACAATAATTATGACACTGAAATTTATGAATATTATAATATTCAAATTGGATATTCTAAAAAAGATGAAGAATGTTTTACGATTCCAAAAAACCATAAAGATTATGGTAAAAAAATTGCTGCTTATTATTACTGGTTATTTCCAAACTTGATGTTAAACTTTTATCCATGGGGTATATCAGTTAATCTTGTATGCCCTATTGAAATTTCAAAAACTAAAATTTTGTTTCGATCTTATGTTTTCGACAAATCAAAATTAAATACCGGTGCAAGTGGTGATTTAGATAAAGTTGAAATGGAGGATGAAGAAATAGTTCAAAGCGTACAAAAGGGTGTAAATTCTGCATTTTATAATACTGGAAGATTTTCTCCCACAAAGGAAAAAGGCGTGCATCATTTTCATTCACTAATTTCACATTTTTTTAATAAGAAATAAAGCTCAAAATAATTTAAACTTCGACTACCATTATTTAAATTTGTAAAAAATTTAATTATGAAACCCGATTTGTTTGAAGCACCAGATTANTATAACCTAGATGACCTTNTTACTGATGAACACAAANTAATAAGAGACTCAGCCAGAGAATGGGTTAAGAAATCTGTTTCACCTATCATTGANGAANATGCTCAAAAAGCAGAATTTCCAAATCATTTAATAAAAGAATTGGCAGATATTGGAGCNTTTGGACCTTACATNCCTGAAGAATACGGTGGNCCTGGTTTAGANCAAATTTCATANGGNCTTATAATGCAAGAAATTGAAAGAGGTGACTCGGGAATTAGATCCACAGCATCTGTTCAATCATCNCTTGTTATGTATCCAATTTGGAAGTATGGAAATGAGGAACAAAAAATGAGATTTCTNCCNAAACTTGCAACAGGTGAATTAATGGGCTGTTTTGGGTTGACCGAGCCAGACCATGGCTCAAATCCNGGTGGAATGACCACAAACTATAAAGACAAAGNAGACCACTACCTTTTAAATGGNGCAAAATTATGGATATCCAATTCTCCNTTTGCNGATATTGCANTTGTCTGGGCNAAAAATGAAGAAGGAAGAATANANGGTTTNATTGTAGAGAGAGGAATGGANGGTTTTACAACTCCTGAAACACACAACAAATGGTCATTAAGGGCTAGTTCAACCGGNGAGCTGATTTTTAATGACGTTAAGGTTCCAAAAGAAAATTTACTTCCTAATAAATCTGGACTNGGNGCTCCATTGGGNTGTCTTGACTCTGCNAGGTATGGAATTGCATGGGGAGCTNTAGGAGCAGCNATGGATTGCTATGATACTGCACTTAGATACAGCAAAGAAAGAGTTCAATTNGGAAGACCGATTGGAGGATTTCAGTTACAACAAAAGAAGTTGGCAGAAATGATTACTGAAATTACTAAAGCNCAACTTNTGGCATGGAGATTAGGTGTATTAAAGAATGAGGGAAAAGCATCATCTGCACAAATATCTATGGCAAAAAGAAATAATGTTGAAATGGCAATAAAAGTTGCGAGAGAAGCNAGACAAATTTTAGGTGGNATGGGGATTACTGGAGATTACTCGATTATGAGACACATGATGAACCTAGAAAGTGTTATAACCTATGAAGGTACTCATGANATACATTTACTAATCACAGGATTAGATATTACAGGATTAAATGCTTTTAAATAAATTACAAGTGAATATAGACAACATACAGCAAAAAATTAAGAATCACAGAGATAGGCTACTTGAACACAAATTGTATTCTAATATAGAGACTATTAAAGATTTACAGTTATTTACAGAAAATCATATTTACGCCGTATGGGACTTTATGTCTCTTTTAAAGGCTTTACAAATAAGATTGACCTGTACAAAAACACCATGGCTTCCTAATAAAAATTCTCAAACGGCATATTTGATTAATGAAATTGTTCTAGCAGAAGAAACTGACATTAACCAAGCTGGTAAAAGAAAAAGCCACTATGAGTTGTATTTAGATGCGATGATTGATATTGGTGCTAAACCTGAAAAACCTGTTGAAATAATTAATAAAATTGCTAATTCTGAAGATATTTTCAACGCAATTGAAAACCTAAAAATTCATGAGAATATTAAGGAGTTTTTAAATTTTACTTTTTCCGTAATCAAGGAAGGAAAACCTCATAAAATTGCTGCAATTTTTACATTTGGAAGAGAGAATTTAATCCCAAATATGTTTAATGAAATTCTTAGAGAATTTGAAAAGAATGTTACTGATGGAGATATTTCTAAATTGATATATTATTTCGAAAGGCATATTGAACTAGACGAAGATGAACACGGTCCAATGGCACTTGAAATGGTATCAATGTTAGCCGAAGATGACCATGAAAAGTGGAAAGAAATTGAAGATATTTCAATTGAAGCACTTGAAAAAAGAATTCTCTTGTGGGACGCTATTAACGAACAAATTGAAAATAAAACATGGACTGATTTGAGGTCATCTGAACAAGAGACATACTCTCAAGACTATAAAAAATTAAATCCTGATTTTAAATTCTAATTCAACTTGCATGTTTGTTTTTGAAAAGACTATTTAATAGACTTTACAACTGAACTCTCAGCTTTCTTTAGAGATCCATCAAATCCTGTAACTCCAGAAACAGTGGTATATTTCAAAATGAACTTTTTNTCAGGATTGATTATTTTAAATGCAGCTTGACACATTAATGCAGCCTCATGAAATCCACATAAAATTAAATTTAATTTTCCGGGGTAAGTATTAATATCACCTATTGCAAAGACACCTGGAATATTTGTTTGATAATCAAGTGAATTATTGACAACTATCGANTTTTTTTCAATTTCTAATCCCCAGTCTGAAATTGACCCCAGTTTAGGAGTTAAACCAAATAATGGAATAAAAAAATCAGCACTTATTTCAATTTCTTCATTCTCTTTATTTATCAAAACCTTTTCTAAATGTTCGGAGCCTTTTAATTTATATACTTCTGCAGGAGTAATAAGATCTATCTTATTATCGTTTTTTAATTTTTGAACTTTATCAACAGAATCACTTGCACCTCTAAATTCGTTTCTTCTGTGAACTAATGTAACTCTTTTGGCAATTTTTGCAAGCTCAATTGTCCAATCCAAAGCTGAATCACCTCCACCAGAAATAACAACATTTTTGTCCTTATAAATATTAGGCTCTTTGATAAAATAAGAGACTCCTTTCTCCTCAAATTCTTCAATACCTACAAAATTTGGTTTTCTTGGCTGAAATCCACCTAAACCACCTGCAATTACAACTATTGGTGCGTTATGTTTTGTTCCCTTATTTGTGGTGACAACGAACGAACCATCAGACTTCTTTTCAAGTTTTTCAGCTTTTTCACCTAGGGTATATCCTGGCTCAAACTGACGACCCTGATCGATAAGGTTATTTATCAGATCACCTGCTAGAATTTCAGGGTATCCAGGAATATCGTAAATAGGTTTTTTGGGATATAATTCGATGCATTGACCACCAGCTTTGGGGAGTATATCTATCAAATGACATTTCATTTTTAGTAAACCAGCTTCAAAAACTGCAAATAAGCCCACAGGACCTGCCCCAATAATTAAAATGTCCGTTTTTATCATTTAGACCTCTACACTAATTACTTTTTCAATTTCAGGTACATGTTTTTTTATGATCATTTCCACACCCGATTTTAAAGTCATCTGATTAACGGTACATGTTGAACATGCACCTTCAAACTTAACTTTTACAGTTTTGTTTTCAACACTTACTAATGAAATATCTCCTCCATCATTATTTAAAAATGGTCTAATTTCCTCAAGAGCGTTTTCAATATTATTTATTAATGTTTTTTTCATTTTATTTACTTACGGCAGAACAACCTGCCATTGTTGTAATTTTTAGTATCTCGGAGGGCGGTAAATCTTTGTTTCTTTTAACCAACTCAGAAACTAAATTTTTAGAAATCTCTTCGAAAGTTAATGAAATTTTAGAATTTTCTTGTAATGAAGCAGGATGACCAAAGTCTGAAGCTTCTCTAATACTTTGTACAATTGGAACTTCGCCGAGTAATTTAACATTCATATCCTGAGATAAGTTTTTTGCACCATCTTTTCCAAAAATGTAATACTTGTTTTCAGGTAATTCAAAAGGAGTGAAATATGCCATGTTTTCGATGATTCCAAGAACTGGAACNCTTATACTCTTTTGATTAAACATTGCGATACCCTTTCTTGCGTCTGCTAAAGCAATATTTTGCGGGGTGCTAATTATTACACTTCCTGTTACTGGTAAAGCTTGCAAAATACTTAAATGGATATCACCCGTTCCTGGAGGTAAGTCAACCAATAAAAAATCTAGCTCACCCCAAGTAGCATCAAATATCATTTGATTTAAAGCTTTTGAGGCCATTGGCCCTCTCCATATCACAGCTTGATCTGGTTTTGTGAAAAATCCNATTGATAAAATTTTAACACCATAACTTTCAATAGGTTTCATTTTATTTTTACCATCTTCATTTACACTTAAAGGTCTTTCATTAGCTATATCAAACATGATAGGAATTGAAGGACCATAGATGTCTGCATCTAGAATACCCACTTTAAATCCCATTTTTGATAATGTAATTGCAATATTTGAAGTAACTGTAGATTTTCCAACTCCACCTTTTCCGGATGCAATCGCGATAACATTTTGTATACCTTTTATTGGATTTCCTTTAATTTGATTTTGAGGTGATTCGGTTTTTTCAACCTTAAAATTAATCTTAAGTTCAACTTTTTCAATGAAATTTTCTGAAATAATTTCTTTTATTGAATTTTCAATATTTTTTTTTGATTGTAATGTGGGATTATTAGTTTCAATGTCTAATAAAATCTCATTACCAAAAATATTCAGATTAATTATTCTAAAATCTTTCTTCTTGTTTTTTTCAATAAGTGAAACAATATTTTTCTTAGATAATTCCAAAATCAAAATTTTTTACAAATATACGTTGAATAAAAAAAATAAACAGAATTAGTTTAATTCTTTAGACGGATCCCAAACAAGATTTTTGAAGTTTATGACTTGATCATTTTTTACTGTAATTCCTTCGCTTTCAAGAAGATTTCTCATAAGATTTGAGCCAGAAAAATGATGTTTTCCAGTTAATATCCCAAGTCTATTTACCACTCTATGGGCAGGAATAGTTGGGTTGCTGTGAGAGGCATTCATTGCATAGCCAACAACTCTGGAGCTGCTTATTAACCCCAAATATCTGGCAATTAATCCATAAGTACTAACCCTTCCTGGTGGTATTAATTTTACAACTTTATATACTTTCTGAAAAAAATCTTTTTTTGAATCCATCTTACATTAATTAACCTTGAAGCTGAGATATGTTATTGGCTTATTTTCTTCTAAAAATTTTGACTCATAAAAAGTTTTAATCTCCGTTACATATTTTGGAGATCCAGTTTGTTTATATATGTCATGATTTGAATATATCAACTCAAGGAAATCATTCCCGCTAATTAATCCAAGCATATAGCCGTGTAAAAATTCACTATCGGTTTTAAGATTAATTATCCCTCCACTAACCATTATTTCTCTGTACTGCTTAATAAAGTTTAAATTAACCAGTCTATGTTTTTCTCTTTTAAGTTTAATTTGTGGATCGGGGAAAGTAATCCAAATTTCTGAGACTTCATTTTTATTAAAAATTTTTTCGATTAATTCAATTTGGGTTCTTAAAAAAACAACATTATTTAATTTATTTTCAATTGCATCTTTTGCTCCTTTCCAAAAACGTGCACCCTTAATATCTATTCCGATATAATTTATTTTAGGATTTTCTTTAGCTAAGGCTACTGAATACTCACCTTTACCACATCCTAATTCTACTACAATTGGATTTTTATTTTTAAAAATTAGTTTGTTCCAAATTCCCTTAAATTTAAAATTATTATTGATAATTACATCTCTTTCAGGTTGAATAACATTTTTAAATGTCAAATTTTCTGAGAACCTCTTTAATTTATTTTTGCTACCCAAGACAATTGATTTATAGGACTTATGATTTTTTTAAAGAAAAAGAAAATTCACTTCCAATACCAAGGGTTGATTGTACATAAATGTTTTCATTATGAGCATCAATAATATGCTTAACTATTGCTAAACCAAGCCCAGAACCACCTTGACTTCTACTCCTACTAACATCTACTCTAAAAAATCTTTGAAAAAGTCTTGGCATATTTTCTTCATTTATACCTTCACCATTATCATTTACTTTTACCATTATATTTTCTTCATCAGATTCAAAACTTATCTCCGTTGTACCTTTTTCAGCCCCATAATTGATTGAATTTGTTATAAGATTAGTCAATACCTGCTCAATCCTATTCCTGTCAGCATCTACTAAAATTTCATTATCATATATTTTATTGAAAATGATTTTTATGTTTTTTTTTGAGGCACTAATTTCCAAATCCTCAATTATCTCTTCTGTTAGTTTAACAATATCAAATGACGTGATTTGTAGTTTTAGAGTTAAAGATTCTAATTGAGTTATAAGATCTAAATCTTTAATTATATATGTTAGTCGATCAACACTTTTTTCAGCTCTTTTTAAATATTTTTTTAATAATTCTTTATCATCCATTGCTCCGTCTAACAGATTTGATATATACCCTTCAATGGAAAAGAGTGGTGTTTTAAGTTCGTGTGCTACATTTCCGACAAACTCTTTTCTGTAAAGATCTTCTTTTTTTAAGGACTCTATTTCGGCCCTTTTTATTTTTACAAACTCTTCTAAATCCTTTGCAAAGGAATTCATGTCCGAGTCGATAACTGACGTTTGAATTAAAGAGTCGCTCTCAAATTCTAAATCCTTATAAATTTGTCTGACTCTTTCAAAAAATAACTTTCTTANTCTTACCTGAATAATAAGAAAACTTAAAACAAAAATTATAAATGCAACTAAAACTGACTTAAAAGAAATATATAAGTCACTATAGTTAATTACAAAATATGAGCCTATTGAAATATATAAAGATGAAAGTAAAGAAAATTTATAAGGGCTAAAGTTNTTTTCTGATGGCATTAATTTTGAAATTTATACCCAACTCCTTTAACTGTTTTAAAGCAAGAATCTCCGATTTTTTCTCTCAATTTTCTAATATGAACATCAATGGTTCTGTCTCCAACCACAACATCCTTACCCCAAACTGATTCTAAGATAAATTCTCTTTTAAAAACTTTACCAGGCTTTGAGCATAACAAAAATAATAATTCAAATTCTTTTCTCGGCAAAGAAACTTCTTTTCCACTGAGAGTCACTTTATATCCAGACCTATCAACAATTAAAGATCCTAATTTAATGAGATCTTCTTCGTCTTTAGAAATCCTTCTTAAGAGGGATTTAATTTTACTTTTTAAGACCTTTGGTTTAACAGGTTTTGTAATATAATCATCGGCACCAGCTTTAAAACCAGCAATCTGACTATAGTCTTCCCCTCTAGCAGAAAGGAATACAATTAAAGAATTTCCAATTTNTGAATCATTCCTAATAATTTCACATGCTTCAATACCNTCCATTTCAGGCATCATCACATCTAAAATTATCAAGTCAGGTTTTATTTTTTTTTGCAAGTTCAACTGCTTTAACTCCGTTTTCTGCAGTATAAACAAGATAATCATCGCTTTTTAATGTGTAAGAAATAATTTCAAGAATATCAGGTTCATCATCAACCAATAGAATTTTAAAATTTTCTGAACCCAAGATATAGAATTTGTAAATTTAAATTTAATAAAAAAAAAANATAAAACCTCGACTTAACGTTTTAATAATATATTTTTAATNTATGCATAATTTTGAAAAAGTTTTTGATATCAAAAATCACTCGGAGTTTAAAAAACAATGTTTAGATATATATAATTTTCAATATGAAAACAATATGGTATATCAAAATTATTGTAATATGATTTGTAAAGATCCAACTGATGTGAATGAAATAAATAAAATTCCATTTTTACCGATTTCATTTTTTAAAACAAAAAAAATATTATCAAATGATAACTTTGAAAGAGTATTTTACAGCAGCGGAACTACAACAAATTCAAGAAGTAAACATTTCATTTCCAGTCTTAAACTTTATCAAAAATCTTTCATTAATAATTTTAAACTTAATTATAGTGACATAACTCAATATAGAATTCTAGCTCTACTTCCAAACTATTATGAAAATAAAGACTCATCTCTTATATATATGATTGAAAAATTAATCAAATTGACAAAATCAAAAGAAAGTGGTTTTTTTCTTGACGACTACTTTAATTTATCAAAAAAACTAATCGAACTAGACACAAAAAAAGAAAGAAAAACTATTTTAATCGGAGTTCCTTATGCATTACTTGATATGATTGATTTTAATCAATTTAAATTAAACAACACAATTATNATGGAAACTGGAGGAATGAAAGGTAGGAGGAAAGAGATGGTGCGAACGGAATTACATCAAAAATTGAAACGTGGTTTTGGGGTAAGTAAAATACATAGTGAATATGGCATGACTGAATTACTCTCGCAGGCTTATTCTAAAGGTGATGGTATTTTTAAAACACCTTCATGGATGAAAGTAATTATCAGAGACATTAATGATGCTCAAAACTTAGATTTCAACAAAAAATCAGGGGCGATTAATATAATCGACCTTGCTAATTATAATTCATGTAGTTTCATAGCTACAGATGATATGGGTAAGTATGTCAACGATGATGAATTTGAATTAATCGGAAGAGTTGACAATAGTGATATAAGAGGATGTAACTTATTAGTTTAAACTTTTGCTTTCAGTATGAAAGTTTTTTTCTTTCCTCGATTTATAATAACAAATTTATTCCTTATTAAATCTTTTTCGGAAACAATATAATTTTGATCAACCTTATTTTTATTAATCGATATTGAATTTTCAACTAAAGCCCTTCTAGCTTCAGAATTTGAACTTAAAAATCCCGAGTTCTCGTGAAGTATTTTTACAATTTCAATTCCGTTTTTAAATTCTTTTAAACTTATCTCACTCATTGGAACACCATCAAAAATATCTAGAAAAATATCTTCATCTATCTCATTAATTTCTTCTAAAAAGTTCTTGCTAAAAAGAACTTTAGATGCTTTCTCAGCATTGTCAAGTTCGTTTTGGTTATGAACCATAAGTGTTAACTCAACGGCTAATTTTTTTTGAAGTATTCTTTGATGTGGCTCTTCGTCGTGTTGGTAAATTATTTTTTCAATTTCATCCTTTTCTAGAAAAGTAAATATCTTAATATAATTTTTTGCGTCCTCATCTGAGCTGTTTAACCAATATTGATAAAATTTATACACAGATGTTTTTTTAGGATCTAGCCAAATATTTCCACCCTCAGACTTACCGAACTTTGAACCATCTGATTTGGTCATCAGAGGGCATGTAAGAGCATAACCTTTACCATTATCAATCCTTCTTATCAATTCCATTCCGGTTGTAATATTTCCCCACTGGTCACTACCTCCCATCTGAATTGAACAGTTAAAATTTCTATTTAAAAATAAAAAATCATATCCTTGAACAAGTTGATAAGTAAATTCTGTGAAACTCATTCCAGATCCTGATTCTGTATCAATCCTGTTTTTTACTGAGTCCTTAGACATCATGTAATTAACGGTAATATGCTTGCCAATATCTCTTATAAAATCAAGAAAAGAAAATTCTTTCATCCAGTCATAGTTATTTTTTATCATTGCATGGTTTGGAAATTTTTCATCAAATGATAAAAATCGAGAAAGCTGTTTCTTGATACCGTTTTCGTTATTTCTCAGGGTTTCTTCATCTAAAAGGTTTCTTTCAATTGACTTTCCGGAGGGGTCACCAATCATTCCCGTCGCTCCTCCTACAAGAGCAATTGGCTGATGACCACTTTTTTGAAAATGAGCTAATAGTATTATCGGAACTAAACTACCTATATGCAATGAGTCGGACGTAGGATCAAAACCAATGTAAGCAGTTCTCTGGGAATTTTTTAAATATTCTTGCAATCCAGGAGTAGAATCATGAATTAAACCTCGCCATTTTAGTTCATCTATAAAATCGACCATTATAATTTTTTTACAGTTATCGAAAGATAGTTTAATTTTCTAAGATATTAGAATTTAAGTCTCCACTTAAAGTTGGTTTCGACAATTCATTGATTTTTGGAGTCTCAATATTTATTTCCTGACTTCTTTTTGCTCTATCTTTTTTATAATTTTCAATGCTATCCACTATAATTTCCCTATTCATTTCAAGTTTATTTAAAACCTCCTCATATATTTTCAAATATCTTTCTAAATCCTTCGAATAATACTCATTACTTAATACAAACTGGAGACTATCAATATTGTATTTTTTAAGTATGTATTTTTTTGGCTTCATTCCATTGTTTTCTAGTATCCTTTTATTAATCCCCTTTGAAACACTGATTAACGACATATCATATAAAATATCAACCATTTTTTCCTCTGCGATTAAATTATCTGGAACTAAATTTTCGTCATTGACGAATCCACAGGAACAAAAAACAAGTAATATAAAAAGTATTTTTTTCATCTTTCAAACATGATTTTCATTCCCTTACCAGATTCTATAATTTTTCCATATGAGAAAACAAGATTACCGTTAACCAATGTGTGTAATATTCTAGATTTAAATGTTTTATTTTCAAAAGGTGACCAATTACATTTATAAAGTAAATTATCTTTTGATACTTTCCAAGGGCTATTGAGGTCAAATATTACTAAATCTGCATAAAAACCTTCTCTGATAAATCCTCTTTTTTCCACATCAAATAGAATTGCGGGATTGTGACACATTTTTTGAACTATTTTTTCTAAAGAGATTTTTTCATTATGATATGCTTCAAGCATTGAAACAAGCGAGTGTTGAACCAAAGGGCCACCAGAGGGACATGAGGTATATGGATTTTGTTTTTCCTCAATTGTATGCGGTGCATGATCTGTTGCTATAACATCAATTAAATCATTATTTAATGCGTCCCATAATTTTTCTCTATCATTTGATGTCTTTACAGCTGGATTCCATTTAATTTTTGAACCAAACTTATCATAATCTTCATCGCAAAAAGTCAAATGATGTATACATACTTCAGAAGTAATTTGTTTGTCTTTTAATTGAATTTTATTTGAAAATAATTCCAGTTCTTTAGCAGTGGACAGGTGAAAAACATGTAATCTTGTACCCGTTTTTTTTGCTAAAGCTACTGCCATACTTGAAGAAATAAAACATGCTTCTTCACTTCTAATTTTTGGATGGTAGTTGATTGGTATATTATCACCAAATGTTTCAATATGTAATTTTAAATTATCCTTTACGGTTTTTTCNTCTTCACAATGAACTGCAATTGGAATATTAACATTTGAAAATATATTTTCTAAAGAATCAAGATCATCGACAAGCATATTTCCAGTTGAAGATCCTAAAAATAATTTGACAGCCGGTACCTCTTTTGTGTTAATCTTTAATATTTCATCCAAATTAGAATTTGTTCCTCCGAACATAAAAGAATAGTTAGCTATAGAGTTTTCACTCGCAATATTATATTTATTGTTTAAAGTATCAATTGTTGTGGTGTTTGGCTGGGTGTTTGGCATTTCAAAAAAAGAGGTGATNCCTCCAGCCACAGCAGACCTTGACTCTGAAAATATATTTCCTTTATGAGTTAGTCCAGGTTCTCTAAAATGAACTTGATCGTCTATTATTCCTGGAATAACAAAATTTCCTTCTGCATCTATGATCTTTGTATTTGGAAAATTAGGACTTATTGATTTAGAAATTTTTGAGATAAAAAAATCTTCAATTAAAATATCTGATTCAAATATTTTTCCCTCACTTATAATATTTGCATTTTTAATTATTGTTCTTCTCATATTTTAGTTAAAAAAACTCTTAAATTTCATAGAGATAACACCTAAAACAGCTTCCCCTATTATAGAACTGTTCAATTTTGATTTGCCAAATTTCCTGTCAGTGAAAATTATAGGTATTTCAACTATACACAATTTCTTCAAAAATAGTTTAAATTTCATTTCAATTTGAAATGCATATCCGTTAAACTTTATTTCACTTAAATCTAATTTTTGTAGTGATTTGATCGAGTAACACACAAATCCCGATGTGGGATCCATTATATTCATTCCTGTAATTAATCTAACGTACAATGAAGCAAAATATGAAAGAATAATTCTTTGAAGTGGCCAATTGACCACATTTATGCCTTTTATATATCTNGAACCAATACAAATATCTTTTTTTTCATTGATACATGTTTCGTAGAGCCTAAGAATATCAGATGGGTTATGCGAAAAATCAGCATCCATAGAAATAATATAATTGAAATCTTTATTAATTGCCCAATTGAAGCCTTTCAAATAAGCTGTTCCAAGACCCATTTTTGATTCCCTGGTTATTAANTTAAGCTTATTATTGTATTTCGATATTAGTTCTTTAACTTTACTTGAAGTACCATCTGGTGAGTTATCATCAACAATCAAGATATTAATGTCTTGATAAATAGTAAATATTGATTCAATGATTTTGATAATATTTTCACCTTCATTGTAAGTTGGAATTATTACTAAAACTTCATTCATCAAGTTATTTTTTGCAAAAATATTATTTTTTAGTTTAAAAGATAATTTAATAAATAATTATGATTAGAGAAATAATTTCAAAAGACTCATTGACATTAATATTATTTGGTTCTTTTTTTCTTTTAATTATTTTAAAAAAAATTGATTCAAATATATTTTATCAAAATCTAAGTTTTTTTCAGAGAGATTCAAGAAATAGTTTCTCTAATAATCTAATTGGAATTAAATTTCCTGAAATTATTTATAATATTTTATTCATTTCGAATTTGTCATTACTATTGACATTTCATTATAAACATAATTTTGATATTGCTGTTTATATTAAATACTTTAAGTACCTCATTATTTTCTTTCTTTTCAAAATCCTATTAGACGTTATTATCGGAGGTTTGTTTTCGGTAAAAAAAATGATGAGAAACTATATTTATCTAAAATTAGTTTTTAGTAATTCATTAGGGGTTTTAATTCTTTTTTTTAATTTTTTTATTGCCTATTCAATTTTTGATAATCATCATATAACTTTAATTTTTAGCTCATTATCAATACTATATTTTATATACAGTTATTTTTTAATTTTTTTTTCTATGAAAAAAGCTATATATAAAAATTGGTTTTATTTTATTTTGTATCTTTGCACACTTGAAATTATACCTTATTACTATTTGATTAGTAAAGTTTTATTAAAATAGAGTGGCCAAATGAAAGTTAAAACACTTCTTGTTTCTCAACCCCGTCCAAAGCTTGAGAATTCCCCTTATTTGGATTTACAAAAAAGAAGAAAGTTAAAAATTGACTTTATTCCATTTATTCATGTAAAAGGTGCAACTGTCAAAGAAATAAGGCTTCAAAAAATAGACTTAACCAAGTTTTCAGCAATAATTTTAACAAGTAGATACGCTGTTGACCACTACTTTAGAATTTGTGAGAAAATGAGGTTTAAAGTGCCTGATTCAATGAAATATTTTTGTCAATCAGAGGTAGTTGCACTATATCTTCAAAATCATGTAGTATATAGGAAGAGAAAAATTTATGTTGGAAAAAGGACTTTCAAAGATCTCTGTCCTTTAATTGCAAAACACAAAAACGAAACATTCNTTTTACCTACCACAGATAAATTAAAACCAGAAGTTCCTATACTTCTTGATGAATTAGAAATTAAATGGAGACAATCTGTTTTTTACAAAACTGTCATAAGCGATTTATCTCATTTAGCTGATGTGACTTATGACGTATTGGTTTTTTATAGTCCTTCAGGAATTGAATCATTATTTCATAATTTTCCTGATTTTAAACAAAATAATACAAGAATAGCAGTTTTTGGAGCAATAACTAAAAAAGCTGTTGAAGAGAAAGGATTAAATGTTGACATTTATGCCCCATCTCCAAAGTTTCCATCAATGTCTATGGCGTTAGATAATTACATACTAAAAGCAAATAAAAAGAAGTAATATTTATTTCGTATTTGGAGCTCCTGATAAAATCTGATCATCTGCCTCNTCAGAAAATTTTTCAAAATTCTTNATAAATGCAGATGATAACATATATGCCTTTTTATAATATTTTACNTCGTTATTCCATGTCTGTCTGGGACTTAAAACANTGGTTGGTACATTAGGACAAACNCTTGGCTGCATTAAATTAAAAACNGAATGNATATGATAATTACCATTATTTAATTTNTCAAGTTCACCTGACATAGCAGCATTGATCATCGCTCTGGTATATTTTAGCTCCATTCTTTTACCNACTCCATATGGACCACCTGTCCAGCCTGTATTTACTAACCAAACATCAACTCCAGATTCTTTCATCTTTTTGATTAACATTTTTGCATAGACAGTTGGATGAAGTGGCATAAAAGGGGCTCCAAAACACGCAGAAAATGAAGGGACNGGTTCGTCAACTCCATCCTCAGTTCCAGCTAATTTTGAAGTGTAGCCTGAAATAAAATGATAAGCAGATTGACNTGGAGTTAGTTTTGATATCGGAGGTAAAACACCAAAAGCGTCTGCAGTTAAAAAGAAAATATTTTTTGGGTTATTACCTATTGAGGGTTGTTTGATATTATTGATAAAGTAAATAGGGTAACTAACCCTTGAGTTTTGAGTTATTGTCTTATTTTTAAAATCAACCTCACCGTTATTACCAAGAATAACGTTTTCCAGTAAAGCACCTCTCTTTATAGCACCAAAAATTTCAGGTTCTTTTTNCTTTGAAAGATTTAATACTTTAGCATAGCAACCACCCTCAAAATTAAAGATATTATTATCTTGATCCCAGCCATGCTCATCATCTCCAATTAATTTTCTTGATGAATCAGTTGACAAAGTAGTTTTTCCNGTNCCAGAAAGACCAAAGAAAATTGATGTATCACCATTCTCTCCTGAGTTTGCGCTGCAATGCATTGGCAACACATTTTTCTGAACAGGTAAAGTGAAATTTAAAACAGAAAAAATTCCTTTTTTAATCTCACCAGTGTATCCAGTTCCACCAATTATGATGATTTTCTTTGAAAAATTAATAATTGAAAAATTCTCATTATCAATACCATCTTCTTTAGGATTTGCATGAAAATTTGGAGCTGATATTACTGTCCAATCTATTTTGAATTTCTCATTCTTTTCAGGTCTTATAAACATATTATGTGAAAAAATATCACTCCAAGCATATTCACATATTGTTCTAAGGTTCAGTCTATTTTTTTGAGATGCGCATGCATAGCAATCTCTAACATATAGCTCTTTTCCTTTAAGATGATTAATCATCTTTGTAAATAGTTTGTCAAAAACATTTGACTCAATCGGTCTATTTATATCACCCCACCATACTTTATCTTTTGTTATTTTGTCTGAGACGATATAACGATCTTTTGGAGAACGTCCTGTGAATTTACCAGTGTTGATTGCTAAAACATTCTTTNTGGTTAAAACTCCCTGATTGTTCTTAACACAAATGTTGTAGAGAGATTTAACAGAAAGATTATAGTTGATTTTAGCATTTATAATACCATAATCTTCTAATGAAATTACATTTTCATCTAAATCGTTTGAGTTTCGATTCATAAATAGATTTTCAATAAAATGAAAGATTAAAATTAATCTAAATTATTTAATTAATAATAATATTAATTTACTAATATTATATTTTAAATTATGTTGTATGAGGAATATTTTAATCGTTGGTGCAGGAAAATCTTCTCCTTATTTGATTAAATATTTATTAGACAAATCACAAGAACAAAATCTTTATTTAAACATTACCGATGTTACAATTGATCATTTACTACATCATAAAAAAAACAATAGATGTAGTGTTTCAACAATAAATATTTTAGATGATAAAGAAAGAGAAGGATATTTATTAAAAAATGATATTATCATATCAATGTTACCAGCAAGACTCCACATGATTCTTGCTAACTCATGTCTTAAGCTCAAAAAAAATTTAATAACCGCATCTTATGTTAGCGATGAAATGAGAGGCATCAACAGAAGCGTTAAAGACAGAAATTTAATTTTTTTAAATGAGATGGGGCTTGACCCTGGTATTGATCATATGAGTGCAAAAAAAGTAATAGATAAACTTAAGGAAAATAGTTGTTCTATATTCTCTTTTAAATCATACACAGGCGGGTTAATTGCCCCTGAAAGTGATAATAATTCATGGAACTATAAATTTACATGGAATCCAAGAAATGTTGTTTTAGCTGGTCAAGGCTCACCTGCTAAATACATTGAAAATAAAAAGTATAAATATTTGCCATACAATAGGCTTTTTGAAAATACNGAANGAATAAATATTAGCGAATATGGGGGATTTGATGTATATCCAAATAGGGACTCGTTAAAGTATAAAGAAATTTATGATTTGAATGATATTGAAACAATGATTAGGGGAACTATCAGAAAAGTAGGTTTTCCTAACTCATGGAATATGCTTATAAGGTTAGGATTAACCGATGATAGCTTTAAGATGTTTGATTGTAAAGATTTGTCTTACAGAGATTTTTTGAATCGTTTTCTACCGTATAATAAATCTTTAACGGTTGAAGAAAAGGTTAAAAATTTATTAAATATAAAGGAGAAAGATATTGATTGGGTTAAACTCAATGAAATTAATCTNTTTAGTAATTCAGAGAAAATTCCTTTTGATAAAGCTTCTCCAGCACAAATTTTAGAACATATATTAAAAGAGGCATGGCAGTTGGAGGATAATGATAAAGATATGATAGTGATGTATCACGAATTCAAATACAAGGACAATTTAAATAAGGAAAAGACTATTGTTTCAACAATGGGATGTATCGGGGAGGACAGTACATTTACAGCAATGGCTAAAACTGTAGGTTTGCCACTTGCGATTTCATGTTTAATGATTTTAAATGGTCAAATAAATTCTCCAGGTGTTCAAACACCGGTTAATAAAGAAATTTACAAGCCAGTTTTGAAAGAACTGGAAAGTTTTGGAATTTTATTTAAAGAAATATGATAAGTTGAAAAAAGATATTTTGAAATTAGACGGTATAGATAAAAAAATTCTAAAAATGCTTATAGAAAATTCAAGAAGACCTATTCTTGAAATAGCAAAAAATATTGGAATTTCGGGAGCAGCAATACATCAAAGACTTAGAAAACTTGAATCGCAAAATTTAATAATTGGCTCTAGTATAATAGTTAATACTAAGGTTCTTGGGTTTACTACCATGGCATTTATTGGTATTTTTTTAGATAAAGCAACTAATAATAAAACAGTGGTTAATCGGTTAAGAGAAATTCCAGAAATTTTAGAATGTCATTATACAACAGGCGATTGGAGTGTACTNGCAAAGCTAATCTGTAAGGATAATGAAGATCTAATGGAAATTCTAACAAAAAAAATCCAAACAATTCAGGGAGTTTCAAGAACGGAAACATATATTTCATTAGAACAACAAATAAATAGGCAAATAAGCCTTTAATATTTAATTGAATATCTTAGCCCCTCTAAAATAACTTATGCTTTTTCGAATAATAACAAACTATCTATTTATTTCCTCTGTAATCTTTATTGTCATCAATTTACAAAGTTGTCAAAATGAGTCAATTGATCAAAATTATGCTGATAATGACAATGATGGATACTATGATTTGATAGACAACTGTCCTTTTGACTCAAATCCAAATCAAAACGATAGTAATAGTGATGGTATTGGGGATGTTTGTTCCGATATTGATGAAGACGGGATCATCGATGCCGAAGATAATTGTCCTTCAAATTTTAATCCTCTTCAGGTTGATAATGATGNTGATGGTATTGGGGATTCCTGTGATCTTGTTGATTTTACTTCGTTACCATGTATCGATGGATTTGCCGGAAACTATCCATGTAGTGGTTATAATTTATTGGGTCATTTATCAGTTGAAGACTTGAGCATAAATTTTCAAGAAAATACAAGAGTTAATGATTCGTGGGGATGGAAGGACCCTGTAACGGGAAAAGAATATGCTATAGTAGGACTCTCTTCACATACTTCTTTTGTAGACATGAGCGATCCGGATAACTTGTTATTAATAGGAATCCTGCCTACTGCATCGGTTAATAGTATTTGGAGAGATATAAAAGTATATAATAATTATGCATTTATTGTTAGTGAAGCTTCTAATCATGGCATGCAAATTTTTGACTTAACTAGATTGAGGAATGCTGAAAATATTCCAACTGTATTTAATCATGATTCTCATTTTACAGATTTTGGAAGGGCCCATAATATTGTTATTAATGAAGAAACTGGATATGCATACCCCGTTGGAAATCAAGATCCTGGAAGAATTTTTTCAAGAGATCCTGGGCATGAAGGTGGTATGTTTGATGGAGGTCCTATTTTTGTTAATATACAGAATCCAACATCACCTATTTTAGAAGGAGGCTTCAGTGATACAGGTTATTGTCATGATGCTCAAGCAGTAATATACAATGGTCCTGACTCTGATCATNTAGGGAAAGAAATTATTATTGGAAGTAATGCACAGCACGTTGATATTATTGACGTTAGCGATAAAAGTAATCCAATTCTTATCTCTACAATCGTGTATGAAAATGTACATTATACTCATCAAGGTTGGTTAACAGAAAATCACAAATATTTTATAGTTGGAGATGAGTTAGATGAGGCTGCTGATGGAATAAATACAAGAAGCATAGTTTTAAATTTAACCGATCTCGACAATCCACAAATTCACTTTGATTACTATGGTCCTACACTTGCATATGATCACAATGGTTATGTTGTTGGAGATAAATATTATTTGGCAAGCTACAAAGCAGGGCTTAGAGAAATTGATATAAGTCAAATTGAATCAAAACAAATGAATGAAACAGGCTTTTTTGATTCTTATCCTCAAGCAGATGGCACAGGTTTTAGTGGAGCTTGGAGTGTTTACCCTTTCCACGAAAGTAGAAACATTATAATTAGTGATATACAAAACGGTCTTTTTGTTGTAAAAAGAGGAAATTAAATTACTTTATAAATCGTTTATTAGAAATAATAATAAAATAAGGCCAAGGAATACAAACGGCGATAGCATAAATTATTGCACTGGTTTCGATATTAAAAAATACAGTTGAAATAAAGTAAATTATTGCTGTGTAAATTGAAACATTTAGCATAAATTTTCTAAAAAATTTAAGGTAATTTATTAAATCAAATCTGTTTTTTTCGTCTTTTGACATTGAATTATAACCAGCCAATAAAACATCTGCATTCTTTTCATTAACAATATAGCCGCTAAGGGCTATGAGTAAAGATGTAAAAATCACAGCAAATGTCATCATATAACAAAATTAATGATTTTTCCAGGTATAACAATAACTCGTTTTGGCTTATTTCCTTCTAATTTTTTTATAAAAATCTCATCTGATAATATAGCTGCTTCTATATCTTCTTTAGACAAATCAGACGGTAATTCAATTTTGTATTTTAATTTTCCGTTAATTGAAACAGGATATATTTTTGTACTGTCTTGTAAATAAGATTCAGAATATTCAGGAAAAGATGAATAAACTATAGATTCAGTATTACCTATTCTTTCCCAAATTTCTTCGCAAATATGAGGCGCAAATGGGGACAATACTATCAGTAGAGGTTCCAAGATTTCTTTACTTCTACATTTTTGTGCAGTTAATTCGTTCACAGTTATCATTAATGTTGAAACTGCTGTATTGAAAGAAAANGACTCTATATCAGAGGAAACCTTTTTAATACATTTATGAAGAAGCTTTAGATTATTATCGTTTGGTTTAGAATCATCAACTTTCAGATTATTAGGGTCAAAATAAAGTTTCCAGAACTTTTTTAAGAAATTGTGAACTCCAGAAATTCCAGCAGTATTCCATGGTTTTGATTGCTCTAGAGGACCAAGAAACATTTCATACATCCTTAATGTATCTGTACCGAATTTTTCACAAATTTCGTCCGGATTTACAACATTATATTTCGATTTTGACATTTTTTCTACTTCCCGGTGAACTTTGAAAGTACTATCAAACTCAAAAACCGCTTTTTCAAATTGTGGGTTTTCTTTTATCAATAATTCAATATTAAGTTCATTTTTTTCATTAACATACTTAATATCAACCAGAATTTTTTGTGTTGAATATTTTTTTTCAAGTTCAACAGAAACATATCCAGTCTGATCAGTTTTTCTAAAAATGTATGCACTGTTACCAAGTATCATACCCTGATTGACTAACTTTTTGAAGGGTTCTTTAGTATTCACAAAATTCAAATCATACAAAACCTTATGCCAAAACCTTGAGTACAATAAATGTAATACTGCATGTTCAGCTCCACCAATATATAAATCGACTGGCATCCAATATTTTATGCTTTCCTCGGATGCGAAGTTAAATTCATTTTTTGGGTCTAAAAATCTTAAATAATACCAACACGAGCCAGCCCACTGCGGCATTGTATTAGTTTCTCTTAAATATTTTTTTCCGTTTATTGAAACAGATTTCCATTCATCATTTCTTGCTAATGGTGACATGCCATCAGATGTTGGTAAATATGAATCCACCTCAGGAAGTTCAAGAGGCAAATTCTTTTCATCAACTGATTTGGTTCCATTATCAGANTGTAAAATTGGGATAGGTTCACCCCAATACCTTTGTCTTGTAAAGATCCAATCCCTTAGTTTATAATTCGTTGTCTTTTTACCCATCCCTTTTTTTTCTAAAATCTCAGTAACAACAGTCTTAAATTCTAAACTATCAATTCCGTTATATTTACCTGAATTAATTATTTCACCTGAGCCAGAATAAAAATTGTCATTACTATTTATAACCTTTACTATTTCAAGATTAAATTTATTGGCAAACTCATAGTCTCTTTCGTCATGAGCAGGAACTGCCATTATAGCTCCAGTTCCATATCCATATAAAACATAATCAGAAATCCATATGGGTATTTTTTTATTTGACATTGGATTAATAGCATAGGATCCCGTAAAAACTCCAGTCTTATTTTTTTGATTTTCCTNTCTTTCCAAATCACTCTTTGAGGATGCAATTTCTTTATATTTATTTATTTCTTCTTTTTGATTTTCAGTAATAATTAAATCAAGTATTGGGTGCTCAGGAGCAAGAACTAAATACGTAGCACCAAAAATTGTATCAGGTCTTGTAGTAAACACATCTATTTTATTATTGTTGTCTACTTGAAAACTGATTTCAGCACCTTCTGATTTTCCAATCCAATTTCTTTGAGATGATTTGATTGATTCAGGCCAATCGAGATCTTCTAAATCTTCTAATAACCTATCTGCATAGTCGGTAATTCTCATTACCCATTGTTTCATTGGTTTTCTAATAACTGGATAACCTCCTCTTTCACTTAATCCTCCGATTACTTCTTCATTTGCTAAAACGGTACCTAACTCTTCACACCAGTTAACATCGATTGTATCTATGTANGCTAATCTTTTACTGTCAATGAATTTATTTATTTGGTCATTTTCAAGTCCTTTTGGAATTTTCAAATCATCAATATTGACTGCTTTATTTTTTTCTTTATCAAAATATGAATTGTAGAGTTTTAAAAAAATCCACTGAGTCCATTTATAGTAACTACTGTCACTTGTTTTTATTTCTCTATCCCAATCATATGATAAACCTAGTTTATCCAGTTGTTCTTTAAACCTTATGATATTTTTTTCGGTAGTAATCTTAGGATGTTGACCGGTTTTTATGGCATATTGCTCTGCTGGTAATCCAAATGAATCAAAACCCATTGGATGTAGAACATTAAAACCTTTTGTCCTTTTGTATCTTGAAATAATATCAGAGGCTATGTACCCTAAAGGATGACCAACATGTAATCCTGACCCTGATGGGTAAGGAAACATATCAAGAACGTAATATTTTGGTAAGTCAGATTTGTTGCTAGAACTGTATACTTTTTTTTCACGCCAATATCTTTGCCATTTTTCTTCTATACTTATAAAATTATATTCCATGATATTTATATTGACCAAAAAAACAAATTTACATTTTCTACTAACAATAGAAAATCTTTTTAATTATTGATTTCTTCATTACTTTTATGAAGAAATCAAAAGCGATAACTATTCAATGGCAAATATTAAAAACAGAAGACTTTTTGCATCTTATATTTCAATAACTATCATAATGTCTGTAGTTTTATTTTTATTTGGTTTTTTTGGTATTTTCTTTATTAGCTCAAATTCAATAGCTAATTCATTTAAAGAAAATTTTTCTGTTTCAATTTTTTTTAANGAAGATGCCAAAAATATTGAAATCACTCAACTACAAAATGAACTCTTAATGAGTGATTATGTGGAAAAACTAAAATTTGTTTCAAAAGATGAGGCTGTAATGCTAATGAAAGATGAATATGGTCAAGATTTTATCAAAGAATTGGGGTTTAATCCTCTTGTTAATTCGATTGATTTAAATTTGAAAAGTGAATACGTGGAAGCGACTTTANTGGATAGTATTTCTAGACTAATTGAAAACAAAAATTATGTTGATGAAATTGTTTACGATAAGAATTTAATTAATATAATTAACGATAATATTAAAAGAATTTCTTTGTGGCTAATGCCCTCAATAATTATATTATTAATCATTACATTTCTGGTTATTAATAGTTCCATTAGGCTGTCAATTTATTCAAATAGGCAACTTATCAAAACAATGCAACTTGTTGGTGCAACAAAAGCATTTATCAGAAAGCCATTTATAAAAATCAATATTTTTTTAAGTTTAATTTCATCTATTATTTCAATATCAGCAATAAATTTATTGATTTACTATATTGATTTAAATATCTCATTTGTTGATAAAATAAGTATTGAATCTGTTATAACTTTATTCTTAATCATTGTAAGTCTTGGGTTGTTTATTAGTTATATTAGTACATTCTTTGCAACTCAAAATATTTTGAAAATAAAAGCTGATAATTTGGACATTTAATATGAAAAAGAAAAAAGATTTCTTATTTGATAAGTCTAATTATAAGTATGTTATAATTGGAATTCTATTTATTATTATTGGTTTTTTACTGATGCTTGGGGGAGGAAGTAAAGATCCAAATATATTCTCCGAGGAGATTTATAATTTTCAAAGAATTAGACTTGCACCTGCTTTTATTTTGATTGGATTTGGAATTCAAGTTTACGCAATTCTAAAATCTCCAAAAAAATAAAAATGAATGAAATAGATGCTATTATCCTAGGTATTATTCAAGGTTTAACAGAATTCTTACCAGTATCATCAAGTGGACACCTTGAAATTACAAGAGAATTACTTGATACAAATCAACTACCGTCTGATAATTTATTGATGACGTCTGTTTTACATTTTGCTACCGCCTTAAGTACTATTCTGGTATTTAGAAAAGATATATATAATTTAATCATAGGGTTTTTTGACAAAGAAAATAAAACTAGTAAATCATATGTAATCAAGATTTTAATCGCCATAGTCCCTGCTGGACTTGTAGGATTTTTATTTAGTGATGAAATAGAGTTTTTGTTCTCAGGAAATATGACATTGGTAGGTATAATGCTAATAATAACCGGAACACTACTTTTTCTGACAAAAATTTTGAAAACNAAAAATTTTAAAATATCAAGATTTCATGCACTTATTATTGGATTATCTCAGGCATTTGCTGTTATACCTGGAATTTCAAGATCTGGAGCCACAATTTGCACCTCGCTTTTTTTAGGGAATAATAAAAGTGAGGCAGCTAAATTTTCTTTTTTAATAGTTATCCCAGTAATATTTGGAGCAATACTAAAAGATGTTTTATCAGGAGATATTTTTGACAATGAATTCAAAATCTCAATACTAATAATTGGGTTTATCTCTTCATTTTTAACTGGAGTTTTGGCATGTAAACTAATGTTGAAAATAGTNGCAAATAATAACTTGATATATTTTAGCTTCTATTGTTTTCTNTTGGGAATTATTTCAATTTTTATAATTTAAAATAAATGAACTTCGATTTTCAAAATGGTGAAATAATTCTNATTGATAAAGAATTAAATTGGACTTCATTTGATGTTGTGAGTAAGCTCAGAAATTCGATAAAAAAGAAGCTTGATTTAAAAAAAATTAAGGTTGGTCATGCAGGGACACTAGATCCTCTTGCGACTGGACTACTCATTATATGTACAGGGAAAATGACAAAAAAAATTGACGAATTTTCATGCCTAAATAAAACTTACACTGGGAAAATAACCATTGGGTCCNCTACCCCTTCTTACGACCTTGAAACCAAACCTAATGTATATTACCCAACAGATCATATAAATNANGAACTAATACTAAATACTGCAAAGAAATTTATNGGAAAAATNTTACAAAAACCTCCCATTTTTTCGGCAGTAAAAAAANATGGNNTAAGATTATANAAACTNGCAAGAAGAGGTGTAGATNTAAAAGTTGAAAAAAGAGAAATCACAATNCATGACTTTANAATNANATCNATAAATTTTCCAGAAATAGANTTTTCTGTTTGCTGTAGCAANGGAACTTACATAAGATCTCTTGCAAACGATTNTGGAAAAGAATTAGGGTCAGGAGCACATCTTTCAGAACTTAGAAGAACATCCATAGGAGAATANTCAGTTGACAAGTCGTATAAATTGATGAGGTTTATCAGAAATATATAATTTAAAATTTAATTTCCTTAGAGTGTATCTGGGTTGATTTATCGTAAGAAATATTTTTTAATATCAAATTTATGGCTTCAATTCTTGCATCTATCTTTCTGTCTGCACTAATAATATTCCAAGGAGCTATTTTAGTATTTGTTTTCTTAAACATTTCATCTTTATACTTAGTGTATTTATCCCAAAGTTTTTGAGCTTTACCATCAACCTCTGTAAATTTCCATTTTTTTAATGAACTAGCCTTTATCTCATTAAACCTCTTTTGCTGAGTATTTTTAGAAATTGAAAAGTATACTTTTAATAATATAATATCATCATCAACTATCATCTGTTCAAAGGAATTGACATGTTTCATAAAATTAGAATACTGNTCTTTTGAGCAAAAACCATTGACAGGCTCAACAACCGCTCTATTATACCACGATCTATCAAAAAAAACTATTTCCCCATGTTTAGGGAAATGTTGAACATATCTTTGAAAATACCATTGCCCCTGTTCAGTCTTAGACGGTTTTGGTAGAGCAATAACCCTAAGTTTCCTTGGATTAAGATTTTGAATTGCCCTTCTTATTGCTCCTCCTTTTCCTGCAGCATCTCTTCCTTCAAATACAACTATAACTTTTTTATTTTTTTCATAAACCCAGTTTTGAAGCTTGATCATTTCCAATTGTAACTTTTTTAATCTTCTTTCAAACTTAACATAGCGAAGTGTTTTAGTCAAAGTTGTATCATCTCTTGATAATAAATTAATTAAGGCTTTATCTTTATTTAATAATTTTAAATCTTTAGATGAATAGTTTATTTTTTTTTCGTTTTTGACAGCTTTGGGTTTCAATTTAATGTTTTCGGTCACTTTGAATTTTTTAAATTTTGATAGTACGTATTTTATTGAATCTACCCTTGCATCTAGCTTATCATTACTGTCTATAATTTTCCATGGTGCATATTCCAAATTAGTTTTAGAAAACATTTTTTCTTTGTACTTAGTGTAAATGTCCCATCTATTTTGCCCCTCCATGTCAACATCACTAAACTTCCAAGTTTTTAGCGGATTTGATAATCGATTTATGAATCTTATTCTTTGTTCCTGTTTTGAAATAGAAAACCATAATTTCAATAATATAATTCCATCGTCAACCAACATTTTTTCAAAATTATTGACTTGACTCATGAATAATTCATAATCATTTTTTTTACAAAAACCCATTACAGGCTCTACAATAGCCCTATTATACCAGCTTCTATCAAAGAAAACCATCTCACCAGGATTAGGCATCTGCTTAAGATATCTTTGAAAATACCACTGACCTTTTTCTATATGGGTTGGTTCAGCCAAAGCAACAACACGTGAATTTCTTGGGTTTAAATGCTCGACAAATCTTTTAATCGCACCTCCTTTTCCGGCCGCATCACGACCCTCAAAAATTACACACAACCTTTTATTATTATTAATAATCCAATTTTGAAGATTAACTAGATCAGTTTGTAAGGCAACGATTGTTTTATTGTAATTACTTTTTTGAATAATTTTATTGTAGCGCTTCTCCGATAACTTTTCTTTGAGTAAAGACAAAAAATCATCTNTTTCATTNTGCTTATTTAATTCNTCAAATGATAACATAATTTAGAATGGAAGATCATCTAAGTCTTCATCATTTGTTTCAGATGCAGGCTCAAATGGACTTAAATTATCGAGTGGGGGTAAGTCATCATCAGAATTAGAATTTTCTATAAGTTCAATTCTCCACCCTTGAATCGAATTAAAATATTTTATTTCCTTAGTTTGTGGATTCTCCCATTCTCTACCCCTTAGATTAATACCAACTTTAACATTTTGACCAATCTCAAATTTATTTAACAGATCAGTTTTATCTTGGATAAATTCAATGGATANTGTTTGCGGATATTGCTCATCGGTTGAAACAACTAATTCTCTTTTTTTAAATGTTGCACTTATTTCCTGAACTTCTCCTATAACTTTGATTGACCCTTGTACTTCCATATATATTTATTTTTATAGTAAATATGAAGATAGATAATAAATAAGAATTATTGAAGTTAAATTTATATATTAACTAATTATATTTAATATCACTAAGTCTAAATTTCAATGAAAAATAACAAAAACAAAAACTGGATGATAATACTTTTATCGTCAATTATTGTGTCATTTATTTTATGGAATACTTATGTTTTTGTTCAGAACTTTAAAACTGAGGAAAGAAACAAGATGGAGTTGTGGTCATTGGCAACACTAGAGCTTATTGATATTGAGGGAGAAATTTCAAATCTAACATTAGAAGTTCTTAAAAAGAACAAAACAACCCCGATGATCAAAGTTGATAATAATGGTGACATTGAAATTAACAACATTATTGATTTAAATATATCTGATTCCCTAAAAATAAATAATTTGATCAAAAAATTTAGCTCAGAGAATGAACCCATAAAAATTTATTTGTCTGGGAATCATATTTCAACTTTGTATTATGGAAATTCAAATTTGCTAAATAAACTCAAATTTTATCCTGCTGCTCTTCTAATAATAGCTGGGGTATTTGGTTTTATTACTTTTTTATTTTTTAGAAGTTCAAAAATTGCCGAATTGAATTTATTATGGTCTGGTATGGCTAAAGAGACGGCTCATCAAATTGGGACTCCCCTTACTTCACTTATGGGATGGATAGAACTTTTAAAAAATAAACCTAGTGAGAAAAAATATTTAGAAGAAGTTGAAAAAGATTTACAACGTCTAAATATTATTTCTGAAAGATTTAATAAAATTGGTTCAAAACCAAAATTGGATAAGGTTAACATACATGACGAAATTGAAAACACAATAGATTATTTAAGGGCAAGATTAAGTAAAAAGATCAATTTAAAATTTGATAATTCAAAACAAGAAATCTATGTTTATTTGAATAAACAATTATTTAGTTGGAGTCTGGAAAATATCATTAAAAATAGTATTGACGCAATCAAAGAAAAAGGTAAAGTTACCATTAGAGTTTCAAAAGTTGGTAGATACGTAAAAATATTCATCTCAGACAACGGAGTTGGAATAAATAAATCTATAAGAAATAAAATTTTTAACCCTGGTATTACAACAAAAGAAAGGGGTTGGGGATTAGGTCTATCGCTTACCAAAAGAATTATTGAGGAATATCATAATGGGGAAATAAAGGTTGAAGAATCCATAATTGGTAAAGGGACAAAAATGATGATTAAATTAAAGGGAATTGAATGAAGTTGAAATCAGCTTTGCAGTTTCACGAAAAACCGAATCTGATAATTTCACCTTATTGGAAAAGTTAGCATCTGTCATGGTATTTAGAGGGATTAAGTGAACATGTACATGAGGAACCTCAAGACCGATCACGGTAATTGACACTTTTTTACATTCTATGACTTTTTTTATTGATTTAGCAACTTTTCGAGAAAACAACATCAGATTTTTATATGTTGATTCATCTAAATCAAGAATATCATCAACTTCAATTTTTGNAATACATAATGTATGGCCTGTTGAATTTGGATTTATATCAAGGAAAGCTAAAAATTCATCGTTCTCTGCTACTTTATAACAGGGAATTTCACCATCAATAATTTTACTGAAAATTGTCGGCATTTATCGAGTGATTTCAACTATTTCAAAATTAATCACTCCACTNGGTACGTTTATTTGAGCAACTTCTCCAACAGCTTTTCCTAATAGACCCTTTCCGATGGGAGAGTTTACAGAAATTTTACCCTTGGATAAATCTGCTTCACCNTCAGCAACTATCATATAGTCCATAACCATACCATTGACTTGATTTTTGAGTTTAACCTTTGACAATACTAGAACTTTAGAATTATCAAGTTGAGATTCATCAATGACTCTAGCATTTGAAAGGGTTTCTTCTAACTTTGAAATTCTCATTTCTAGCATTCCTTGAGCTTCTTTTGCAGCATCATACTCAGCATTTTCACTTAAATCTCCTTTGTCTCTTGCCTCAGCAATAGCATTTGATGCTTTTGGTCTTTCAACATCTTTAAGATGATTTAATTCATCTTTTAATTTTTTTAGACCTTCAGCTGTATAATATGAAATTTTACTCATATCAATGGTTTTTAGTTTGTTTGTATTATAAAAGAAAAATCTCGCTTTCACGAGACCTAANTCAAATATACAAAATATTTAAATCATACTTATTTATTGTATTTTTATCAGGTGAAGCAAGTAAATTTATTATACTTTATCCTATTTTTATTATTTGTAGGCTGTGCTAAAGACATTAACGATTCTCGATGTAATTTTCTTCTTGATTTGGATATANATTATGAGATAAATCTAAATTTACCTCAGTATAATGAACTAAATTTTATTAGCAATTCAGTATATATTCCTAATGTAGGTAACAGTGGGATAATTGTTGTAAACTCTGGCACTGGTTTTCTTGCATGGGATGCTGCGGATCCAAACCATACTAANCTGCCATGCTCAATTTTAAGCATTAATGGATTAGAAGCAACTTCTAGTTGTGCTGAACAAAATACCTATAGTCTAATCACTGGACAGTCTATAGGTATTGCCTTGACATGTTCATTAAAACCCTACAGAGTTGAAGCAAATGGCAATATATTAATAATCACCAGCTTTTAAAGTTTGAATGTTAGTCCAAGTAAAAAATTTCTCTTAGCTTGAGGATAATAACCTGTTCCTTCAATAGTTGTGATTAAATTAGGATCTGACCATGTATCGTCATAAGTGTAATAAAAACCGTTTGATACATATTCTTTGTCAAAAATATTATTAATCATTGCAGTAACTATAATTTCACTGAAATAAGCTGAGTTTTTTATCGTATATAAAATATTTAAATCTGTAGTAGAATATGAACTTAGCTTGGAGATATTCGATTCAGTATTGCTCATATATTGATTTCCAACAAATTTATTCAATAATGTAAAAGTTAAATCCTGAGATGCACTAAACTGAATACCAGCTGAAGAGATGACATTTGGTGAAAATGAAATATCTGTATCACCCCAATCTGTAATTACTCCATTGTAATTAGTCTTATAGTCTACATTTTTATTTTCGCTAAGACTAATGTTTGCAGAAATATTTAGTTTGTTTGTAGCCTTATATACAGATTCTAATTCAATACCCGTTCTATAACTCTTACCACTGTTTTCTCTAATGGGTGAACCAACATCATCTAAGGCTCCTGTTAAAACTAGCTGATTTTTATAGCTCATATAGTATAGATTAGAGTTAAAGAGAAACTTTTCTGCGTTATATTTCCACCCTAATTCATAATCNATTAATTCTTCTGGCTGAATATTGATATTGTTTTCAAAATCACTTCGAGTTGGTTCTCTATGCGCCTTTGAAAGAGAAAAATAGATTTTATTCTTTTGATTTAAATCATAATTTAATCCTGCTTTTGGATTAAAAAATGAATATTTTTTATCGACTACTAATTGATCAATATTTGAAGTACTTCCTGTTGTCTGATAATCAATATTTCTAAGTTGTAAATCTGCATAAATGCTAACATCATTAGAAATCTGATAAATTGATTTTATAAAATTGCTGAAGTCTTTTTTCAAACCATTTCCATTATAAAAAAGATCTGTGAACTCAATATCATCTGAATTTTGTGACCATATTGTTTCTCCAAAATGATCTCCATCATATTCACTGTATGTCGAGCCAAAAATTATATTGTTATTATTTTTTAAATAATTTAACGTATAATTAATAACATAAAACTNATTGTCTAGCCACTTTCTTGTAATAAAGTCTTCACTTCCATTTTCATTATACTGCTCATAATATCCCCTACCATTTGTAAGGTTTAANCCTAAATTTGATGAAAGATTTTCAGAAAATGATTGGGTCCAATGAAATTGAAAATGATCTTGCTTATAATTATCAACTTCATTTTCATGAAACCTTTCTTCTCCATTTAAATCATAATAAAGACCAGATGGATTATAAGTTCTATTATTTTCTAATGTCTGAAGATCAATACCATTCCAAGCTTGGTAGGTTATTTCATGTCCGCCAAAATTTAAAAACTTTAATAATGTTTTATTTTTTTTATATGAAAGTTGAAGAAAATAAGATTTTAAATCTGATGAGGCTCTATCAATGTATCCGTCAGAATCTATTTTTGAAAGTCTACCCGAAAATTCGATAGTTTCATTTAACAAACCTGTGCTGAACCTAAAATTATTCTTTACAGTGTTAAAACTTCCTATTGTATTAGCGCTTTCAAAGTATGGGTTTTGAGAAATTTTATCNGTTAAAATATTAATACTTGCTCCAAAAGCACTTGATCCGTTAACAGAAGTTCCAATACCCCTTTGAACTTGTAAATTCTCAACAGATGATGAGAAATCAGGTAAATCGACCCAGAAGGTTCCTAATGATTCAGCATCATTATAAGGAATTCCATTGATAGTAACATTCGTCGACTGTGAGTTAACCCCTCTTATTCTAATTCCGGTATAACCGATGCCTGCACCCGCATCCGAAGTAGTAACTACATTGGGTAAAAAATTTAATAAAATAGGAATATCTTGACCTAAATTCCTTTTTGAAATTTCTTCTTTAGAAATATTATTAAACGCTATTGGGATATTGTCTTTAACCCTTACTGAAGATACAATTACTTCTTCTAGATTTTGAACCTCTAGTGAATCTAAAACAGATTCTTGTGCACTTAGCGATAAGCTAAAAGCCAATAAAACAAACACAAATTTTTTCATGAATATATAGTTTAAGTTAAGTGNAGTGTTTGCAAAAACTACATTGAAATTATCAATTTCCTAAACAGCATTACCTGTTCCAGGTTCAATGGGTATAATCTCAGCCTTCAAAGCACCCCTATTATTAGAAACAAATTTACAAATTTTAAGTAAATAATCAGTAACTATAACTAACCGAAAGCATAATATTTCTACCCATTTCATGTGTGAAATATCTAAGTCTATTTAGATAATTCTTATACAGATTATTTAATAAATTTTCAATCCTTAGATTGATTTTATAATTACCTCCATTTTCAGATTTGAATCCAATTGAAGATGCAAAGTTTAATAAATGATATGCACCTGGTGGAGTACTAGTGTCTAAAGTTGCGTATGTATCCTCAGTTGGAATAAAAACATCAAAATTATTATTCGGATATTCATTTTGCCTAAATACATATTCACTTTCCAAAGAAAGGTTCAAATTGTTTAACTCTGGGATACCATACGAAATTTGATTTTTTAGATTCACCGGTGGCATATTTATTAGAGGTTTATCGTTATCTGTTTCATATCCTTTAATAATTGAAATCTGATGTCCTATAAAGAAATTGGTGAAGTATTGTCTGTCATATTTTAAATCAAAACCAAATAATTTTGCATCATCCTGTTTATATTCCCAGTAAGGGAAAACTCCTGCAATTGTTGGCATTAAATCAACCGGAATTATATAAATAAAATCGTCAACATAATTGGCAAAAGAATTAACNGTTAAGTTAGATTTTTCATTAGCTACATTATAGGTCAGAGAAAAATTGTGACCAACTTCTGAAGTAAAGCTTAAATCACCAATTTCAATTCTAGCTGAGGAATGATGTAATCCTTCACTAAAAAGTTCTGAAGGATTTGGTTTTCTAGNTGANATTGANTAATTAAANNANATATTTTNNCTNTTGNNNATNGANTATCTNGTNCCNAANTTTGNAGAAATATTATTGNAANTCNAATTTNGGATTNGTNANGGTATTTAANCCNAAATCNTCNACNACNANTTCNGGNAATANNTCATCNTAATTTCTNGCTTCCCANANNGANGNTCTGTAATANTTATANGCATNNATNTGAGAAAAATCATANCTAATNCCTNCNTCNAANAACCANTTNNTNNNAANNCTTNTATCGTANANNGAATANANNCTAAAATCATATTTTTTGTANTCAGGNATAATTCTTTTCACNCCAGTNNNNGGNTCNGGAAAGTTNTTTTGNTANCTNNCNNNAATTCCTGANTTTAAGATTTGANNTATTNTNAAATTTTGATTCNAAATCNANAGCCAATAGAATGNGTTTGAAGATTTAANTCNANTGCAGGNTTNNNTCNACCATCNCCTCTTCTAATNTCANANTCNTTTCTGTCATTTGACTTGAAAATCATATCTCATGGATAGCTTACCAAAATCAAAGTTTTTGAACCCCCTTACTTTAATTAAATGATGACTTATTTTTTGACTTGGAATCTTAATGTCATAGGAAAAGTCTTCAATTACATTTGGCACCTCATCTTCAATCGCATTTATGACATCAATAGCGGTATGTGCGTGTGAGGATCTAAGTATTCCAAGACGATTACTAAAAAAAGAATAATATACATTAAATCCATGGTCAATTCTATTAAGGCCTGCTTTAAAAGATAAATTCTGCTCATAAAAACCGGTGTTTGTCATTATATAATCTGGAGTTTCATGATCACCCATTTTTTTAAAGGTTCCTTGAAATTTATAGTGCCATCCATTACTATTTGTTTTAGTATAATTAGTTGACACACCACCACCTCTTCCGTTTGATTGAAGGCTTGTAGTTATGTTTCCATAAATACTATCTAATAATTTTTCTCTGGATGTGTCAGCAATAATAACTCCACCAAGAGCATCACCTGCATATTTTAAAGCACTTGCACCTTTGATGATTGAAATTTTATCAATGGAGTTAATATCAATACTTGGAGCATGTTCAATTCCCCAATCCTGATCCTCTAGTCTTACTCCACTATTAATTAAAATAACCCTACTGCTATGCAAGCCGTTTATTACTGGCTTAGATAAATAACTTCCTGAATTTAAAGTACTGACACCCGTAACTGTTTTTAATACATCTCCAATGGTTCTACTATTGTAATCGTTAAGAACTTCTTTAGATATTTTAT
>NZHJ01000021.1 GCA_002691265.1 Flavobacteriaceae bacterium
GATAATGTTTCTGTTACTTCAAGCACAATGAGTAATGAAGACTTCACTCTACAGAATATTGATTATTCATTTGATCAAGAGACAAATTTATTAAGAGTAACTTCAGAGGAGATGTTATCAAACATTCAAATTTATAATATGCTTGGTCAAGAAGTCTTAAGTCAAGACTTGAATGAGACTTCAGCATTACTGAATTTGTCAAGTTTAAGTAGTTCTATTTATATAGTAAACGTTGAAGGAAATAATTCAAAAACAAAAACCTTCAAGTTAGCAATTAAGTAGATAAATTAAATAAACAATATACAAGAAAGGGCATTAATACAATGCCCTTTCTTGTATATTTAAAGAATAATTAATCATTGAAATATGAGAAATATTTTGTTTTTATTTTTTGCATGTTTTCCGTTGATGATGTGCTCACAGCAAACAGAAAGTTTAAAAGAAAAATTTGAAGATTATTTTTTAATTGGAGCAACTATAAATCAAGAAGATTATCAATTAATTGATAAAGATGAAAAGATTTTAGAAATCGTCTCTGAAGACTTTAGCTCGGTAACTCCTGAAAACTCAATGAAGTGGATGCACTCTCATCCAGAGTATTCAAAATTTACATTCTCAAATGCTCAAAAAATAACAGATTTTGCCAAAGATAATAACATGTACTTATTAGGCCATACCTTGGTATGGCACAATCAAGTTCCTGAATATGTTTCGGAAATTAATGACAAAGCTAAATTCAACCGACATTTAAAAAATCACATATTTCAACTAGTCACAAGATTTAAAGGCAAGGTCGATATGTGGGATGTGGTTAACGAAGCTTTGAATGAAGATGGAACCCTTAGACAAACTGTATTTCTTGAAATGATGGGCGATGAATATATTGAAAAAGCATTTCAATATGCAAATGATACTGATCCGAATGTTGAGCTTGCATACAATGATTACAACCTATATAAGCCAAAGAAACGAGAAGGTGCAATCAGGATAATTAATTCTTTAAAGGAAAAAGGAATTAGAATTGATGCGGTTGGCATTCAGGCTCATTGGGATCTTCACTTTCCAAGCATTAAAGAAATCGAAGAAACAATTGTTGATTTAGCAGCGACTGGAGTTGATGTAATGATAACCGAGCTTGATATAACAGTAATTCCAAATCCCTACGAATTAGCAGGAATTGCAAGGGAAGAATTTAAAAAACTTGAAGGTGATAAAAAATGGGATCCATATCAATCTGGGATTCCTGAAAATGTTCAAAAAAAATTAACCAAGAGATATAAAGAGATTTTTGAGCTATTTGTAAAGCATCATGATAAAATTAGTAGAGTAACTTTTTGGGGTACTACTGATAAATATACNTGGAGAAATGAAAACCCTATCAGAGGTAGAACTGACTANCCATTATTGTTTGACAGAGAATANAANAAGAAACCTGCATATTTTGAGCTGTTGAATATTGANACTTCAACTATTAAATAAACTATGATAACACAATCACTTTCNATTAAAGAAAANATTGGCTATAGTCTTGGAGACTTATCNGCTAATCTTGTATTCCAAACTTTAATCACATATTTAGCATATTTCTANACNGANATTTATGGNTTAAATGCNNNTGATGCAACCAAAATTATATTTACNGTTGGANCTGTTGCTGCTTTTGCNTTTAATCCAATAGTTGGAGCATTAGCTGATAGNACAAANAGTAAGTGGGGNAAGTTTAGACCATGGATNTTATGGACTGCANTGCCACTGGGGGTTACTTCAGTGTTAGCATTTACNACGCCTGACTTTTCNTANAGNGGTAAAGTTATTTATGCAGTAGTTACCTATACATTATTACTNTTANTATATGCGGGAAGNAANTTACCTTACTCNGCACTTAGTGGAGTTATAACNGGTGANATGAAAGAGAGAAATAGTATTTCAGCATATAGATTTGTTGCTGTNATGTTNGCTCAATTCTTTGTCCAAGTATTTATGCTTCCTATTATAAATTATGTNGGTGATGGAGACAAAGCNCTTGGNATTGAAATNACNATGACATGGCTTGCTGTAATAGGAACNGTTTTANTANTNATAACATTTATTACAACTAAGGAAAGAATTGTTCCTAAGCCAGAAGANTCATCNAGTATATTGGATGACCTGAAGGATNTAGCAAAAAATATTCCATGGGTAATNATGCTNANNGTTACNATTTTACAATTCACTACNCTTGCNATGAAAGGNGGAGCATATGTCTATTATTTTGAAAACTATGTTTCAAAAAACTCTTTAAGTGATTTTATTTCTCCTATCATAGATTTTTTATCAAGTATCGGTATAAATTTCTTTGGAAGTGATCCTGTCTCAGCTGGTTTCGGATTGTTTAACGCAGGCGGGATTATATTTATGATAATTGGAATTGGTTTGTCAAAAATGTTAGCTGATAAATATGGGAAAAGAAATGTTTTTGGGGTATTTTTATTTATATCAACTTTATTCATTTTGGTTTTTTATGTTCTCTCACCTGATTCAATTAATTTAATTTTTGGTGCCCAAATATTTCATGGGTTCTTTTACGGGATTACGATACCATTGCTTTGGGCGATGATTGCAGATGTCGCAGATTATTCAGAATGGAAAAATAACAGAAGAGCTACTGCAATAATCTTTTCAGCAATGATGGTAGGCCTTAAGCTTGGCTTAAGTATTGGGGGCGCATTAGTAGCATCTATACTAGGCAGCTATGGTTATGTCCCAAATAGCGTAGGTGAACAAACCGAATCTGCAATTTTAGGTACTAAAATGTTGGTTAGTATATTTCCCTCAATTCCTTTTTTAGTTGCCGCTGCTTTACTATTCTTTTATATCATTGATAAAAAGATGGAGGAGAAGATCGAACAAGATTTATTGAAAAAAAGAAAAAGTTAGAGATTACAATGCCTGAGAACAGTATCGACCATATTGATTTTGAAGATTTAAATAAAAGATCAATATCACCACACATAATTACTCATCTCTATACTGCCGATCCATCTGCACATGTCTTTGACGGAAAGATTTACATATATCCTTCTCACGATATAGACGCTGGTGATGCATTTGACGATCTAGGAAGTCATTTTGCTATGGAAGACTATCATGTATTTTCAATGGAAGACATATACAGCGAAGTCAAAGATCATGGAATTGCATTACACGTTGATAACGTGAAATGGGCTGAAAAACAAATGTGGGCCCCAGACGCAAATGAGAAAGATGGAAAATATTATCTGTTTTTTCCAGCAAAAGATTACAAAGGTGTTTTTAGAATTGGCGTTGCAGTTGGTGAAAACCCAGAGGGTCCTTTTACACCAATGGATAAACCAATTAAAGGAAGTTTTTCAATAGATCCTGCAGTTTATAAAGACAATAACGGAGAATATTATATGTACTTTGGAGGTATATGGGGTGGCCAATTACAAAGATGGAGAGATGGGGTTTTTAACCCAAGCAATCCTACAAGTCCAACAGCTTTTCTTCCAAATGATGATGAACCTGCTCTTTTACCTTTTGTTGCAAAAATGTCAGACGATTTATTAGAATTTGCTGAAAGACCAAGAGAAGTGCAAATACTTGATGAAAAAGGTAAATTGCTATTAGCCGGAGATAATGAAAGACGTTTTTTTGAAGCGGCTTGGGTACATAAGTATAATGGTAAATACTATTTTTCATATTCAACGGGAGACACTCATTTTATTTGCTATGCAATTGGTGATAATCCTTATGGACCATTTACTTATAAAGGAAAAATTTTAAACCCCGTTGTTGGCTGGACATCTCACCATTCAATTTGTGAATTCAAGGGAAAATGGTATTTATTTTATCATGATTCTTCACTCTCTAAAGGCGTTACGCATTTGAGATCTATTAAAATTGCTGAAATTCAATACGACGAGGATGGGTTAATCAGAACAATTGAACCCTACAATGATTTTNCAATTCTTTAATGTAGGATANTCTTAATTTTTAATTATCCTTTTGTAATAATTTGCTCCNTCAANGAAGTACTTTAATANATAAACACCTTTTTCAAGAAAGTCAAGATTTACTTTCCCTGTCTCACTTTGTAGTTTTAAGACACTTATTAGTTTTCCNTCTATACTATATATATTAACATCTAAATTTTGATTTGAATTGAAGTATAAATTATTTTCAAATGGTATCGGAAAGAAGACCACANCTTGAATAATTTCATCATCATTTGAAAATGATTGGTCATTAATTATTGTTTCAAAATTATCAAAGAAATATTCCCCAATNGCATTTCCACATAATACTTGTATTTTATGAGCATCATATGTCTCGTCGATATCGAATTCAAATTCATAAAGGTTATATTCTGAACTAAGGGTTAATTCATCTGAAACAATATAATTGTTACCACTACTACCAAGCTTTAACCTAATTTTTATTGAAATGGATTCATTGTTGTCAGAGTTTGACTTAGCATTGAATTTTATATTAATCGTTTTACCACTTAAATCTTGATCATATTCTTGGTTATTCAAAATTACCTTGTTAAATCCAGAATTACTGGATGCTAATTCTGTAACCTCAATCCTAGCCGACTTTCCTTCATATGATTCAGTTTCGGTTTCGGAAAAATTAGCCTGTGCACCACTATAGGTTGATAAATCCCAGCCATTATTAATACCACATTCAAAATTGGGGTTTTGTATTAAGACATCCTCTGAATTGTAGCAACCAATTCCCAATAATGCGTCCTTAACCTCTTCAACCCAATTTCCCGCAATAACATTTTCGCTTTCAGGGTTGTCAGTTCTTAAACTTATAGTTTTGGTTGATTTGTTTCCAGCACACCAAGCAGAAAACGAAAAATTATTTGATATTGCTTGCTCAGCAATATGTCTATGGTATTCTATTCTATCTGCAGGATTTGGACCACCAAAAGCACCGTTAGATCCTCCAATCCAATAATTTATTCCATTTTCATTATCTGCTCCAAACTCTCCTAGATAAACAGGGATATTGTTTGTTGTTGACCAGGAGTTAATCTGACTAAATCTTTGTGTAATTTGATTTTTTGCATTTTGACTCAAATTAAAATTATTATTGTTCTCCTGCATTGATGATGTAAAACTCATCGGTTGATAATAGTGAAATGTTGCTATTAAATTTGGGTCAGAATTAATCAAATCATTTGGTATCTGAAAAATAACCTCCCAGCTGTTAGTATCTCCTCCTGTAATAATTATTTTACGGGATTCATTGTTAGAGCCTGATGATCTTACAATGTTAATTATTTCACTGGAAATGGTAGATATTTCATTGGCTGTAAGCCAAAAATAAGGTTCATTGAAAACTTCAAATAGCAATGTTTCTGGATAATCTTTAAATCTTTCTGCAATATCTCTCCAGATTGCTTTAAATTTATTTAAGTCCGCAATT
The DNA here is from genome assembly GCA_002691265.1 of Flavobacteriaceae bacterium. GTDB lineage: Bacteria > Bacteroidota > Bacteroidia > Flavobacteriales > Flavobacteriaceae > MED-G13. The sequence goes on from NZHJ01000021.1 coordinate 5,437, forward strand.
CTTTTTGCCGATGTTGGATCTGAATAGTAGTTCACACCGTTTATGTCACTTTGGTCAAAAGTGTAAAGAAAATTTTCTTTTAGTTTCGCTCCATGAAAGTCAATTATTGTAACTAGTCCTTTTGACATTGACCAGTCAACAATTTGTTGTAGCCTATCCAAGTACAAAGGGTTAACATAATAATCATCTACACTTCCATTATATTGATTTTGGGTGCCAGCTAACTCTGAAAAACACGAGTTGTCATCGCAGTTTGACAAATTACCAAGAGTTCTTTCACTTCCATTCACAGTGTAATCTGCATTCAAAAAGGTACCACCAAAAAAATCAACTGGAATTCTTACGTTGCTAAAGCCTTCATCTTTAACCTGGTCAAAATATTCTTCATAAACTGAAAAAGCCCAATTACCTTCGGTCGGAGCACTTAGAACATTTCCTAAATTAATACCCCTACCCATTTCTTCAACAATTTCAAAAGATGTGCTTTGGGCTAATACATTTAGGGATATGAATGTCAAAAAAATCAATAAATTTTTTTTCATAAGATAATTTACATAAAAATGTCAGAAATGATATTCCTGCAAATTTTATTTTTTAGTTTGTTCAGCATCATAAAGTGCTTTTAGAACTGCATAGTATGCACCCTTTCTCGAATAGTCCTTATTAACCATCCATGCCTTTTGATCTTTTCGCCAACCACCATACGGAATATCATCTCTAAAACCCCAATCACTGATAAGTTTAACACCTGATTCNTTCGCCGTTTTAACCAAATTATAATATATTTTGTTTTGCTCTTCAAAAAAGTTATTCCAATCACTTTGAGATTTAATTACATCCGAAACCTTTTTGTGATTACCACCTTGTCCCCAAAGATTTAACCCTACATCTAACTCTGTAATATAAACTTCAACTCCCAGCTCTCTAAACCTTTTAATATTTTTTCTAAGGTTTTCGTAGTTATAATTTACCCCCACATTTAAATGACATTGAAAGCCCACAGCATCAATTCTTACTACAGAGTTTTTTAAATGTTTTACAAGTTGATATAAACCATCTGCTTTTTTTCCTCCAAAAGCAACATTAAAATCTCTTATCTCTAGTTTGGCATCGGTTAGCTCAGAGGCAATTTCAAAAACTCTTCTGACAAAAATTGGGTGCTCACCATTGATATTTTGTTCACCAACAAGTCCTGAATTATCTTTTTCAAAACCCATATCCATCCACTTGCAATCTTCTTTTTCATTTCCTGAAACTCTATACTTTCCAGATCTTCCCATAGCAAAAATCTCATTGATCACATTAAATACATCAACTTTATCTTTATTATCATTTGAGTTTAAAACCTCTACAATGAATTTTTCAAGAATATACTCTAGTTCATTAGCTGAGTAGTTAGTTTTTGAGAACCATTTTGGGAAGTATTTATTAGGAAAGATTAAACAGTGATGCATTATATGAAAGTCATTTTCTACTCCCCAGTTTACTAATTCGTCAAAAAACTTAGTCTCAAAATTAAAATCTTTTAACGACTCTGGTTTTTTCTTTGGCCAGAATCCTTCATCCCATGCTGGATAAATTGAGGGCTGAATGCCATTGTAATTTTCTAAAACAAAACCTCTATTTTTCTTTGCTTCTGTTCCCCTAAGAATAGCTTTATTTCTTTCCGCTTTTACTTGTGTAGTGATTATCATATCCCCGGAATAATCTTTTAAAAATAAATCAGGGTTATAGTTCTGGGATTCAATTCTAAAAACAAATTGCAAACAGATTATAATTATTAGGCTTATTTTATTCATATCTATTACTATAAAGTTATGATAATAATTAAATTTTATTGATATTTAAGTAAACTAAAAACTTTCTGATAATGAAAAGATTAGCAAGTCTTAAAACAATAATATTCTTTACCTTACTTTTCTCATACCTTTCTCTATTTTCTCAAGCTGAGGAAAAAATGAATNTTTTGTTTATTGCAGTGGATGATTTGAAGCCAAGTATTGGGAGTTTTGGTGATGAATTCGCTGTCACGCCAAATATTGACGAATTATCAAAATCATCAACNGTTTTTTTAAANAATCACACTCAGCAAGCAGTATGTGGTCCCTCAAGGGCAAGTTTAATGACCGGCCTTAGACCAGATAAGACAAGAGTTTGGGATTTAAAAACAAGAATGAGAGATATGAANCCTGATATTTTAACNNTTCCNCAGTATTTCAAGCAAAATGGCTATCAGACAATAGGTATTGGTAAGATTTNTGATAATCGNNGTGTTGACAATTTTAAAGACAAGCCNTCNTGGTCTGTTCCGTTTATATCTCAGAGAAACCTAACATTTTCTGATGGATACAGTTTTCCTGCAAATGGATTCTACCAAAGTGATGAAATTAGAGCAAAAGTATCTCAANTAAGGCAAGAAGGAATTTCAAAGGGNATTAGTGAGAGTGGTTTAAATAAATATACTACNGANATTTTTAAGCCACCTTATGAAANTGCTGATGTTCCTGACGGNGCATANATNGATGGCGCAATTGCTAATCGTAGCCTTGAGTTANTNGANAATATNGATACTTCACAACCATTTTTTCTTGCTGTGGGATTCGTTCGACCTCATATGCCATTTGTNGCACCAACAAAATATTGGGATTTATANGACCCAAATGANATTAAGCTNGCGGAATTTAGAACNAAGTCTAAATANCCTGTTGATATTGCTTATAAAGCTGGNTGGGAAATCAANTCCTATCATACNCCTGAAACAGACTATCCACACAANGAGGAAAATCTTTTGATTTTAGCAGATGATTTTCAAAGAAAATTGATTCATGGATATTATGCTGCCTCAAGTTATATTGATGCGCAAATAGGCAAGCTGATTGATAAGCTTAAAGAAAAAGGCTTAGANAAAAATACAATTATTGTTATTTGGGGTGATCATGGNTTTCATCTTGGAGATCANAGCCAGTGGACCAAACANACAAATTTTGAGCAGTCAACACGNTCACCATTATTNATTAAAGACCCAAGAGTTAANGAGANGTATAAAATAAGCTCACCAACTGANTTNGTTGATATTTTTCCCACTNTATGTGANATGACAAATCTNGATANNCCTCAAAATCTNGATGGTATAAGNTTGANGCCACAAATTNAGGGNGAANANANNACATCCAAGATTTTTGCAGTTAGTCAATANCCNAGACGTTCNAAGANNTCTGGAGAAACNATGGGCTACAGTTTTAGATCNGAAAGATATAGGTANACAGTTTGGGTNAAAAATAAAAAAAGNACTGAGCCAATTTCAAATGATGATATTTATGCTGAAGAGCTTTATGANTANAAGANTGATCCAAATGAAACTGAAAATAAAGCTGGTTTAGAAAATTACCAAAGGATAAAAACTCAGTTTGTCAAGTTAGCCAACGGNTTTTTTAACTCTCAGATNTCAGAAAAAGAGATTGTNGTNGAATCAAATGATATTCCAGAAAATATCATGACTAATGACAAATCAAACTCNTGGGCTGATAAAAGATCAAAGATTATCGGAAATTATATTGCTGGAGAAATGCTGATGAATAAAAATCAAAAGGAATTTATCATTGATGTTTTTTATAGTAAGTACGCAAGAAATAATAATTTGACTGCTGATAACAATTTGACAGATAATCAGAAAGAAACAATTTACAAAGAAACATTTAGTCTTATAAAAGACATATTACTTNAAAAATTTACAAAGAANCAAGTTGATTCAATCTTAAAATATGAATCTGAAAAANTNNCAACCCCAAAANAGAAGAATAATGTCAGTGCAATTTCATCTCTTNAGAATGAAAGCTTTTTGGTCGGATCAACATTAATACANAGAGAACTTAGCAGTAATTATGCAAATTTATTTTTAAAAGACTTTAAATATTTGACAGCAATGAATGCTGCAAAACAGGCAAATATTAATCCNACAAANGGTAGTTGGAANTGGNATCAAATTGACAACTTTGNNNAGTTTTCAAAANANAATAANTTACTTTTTAGACTNCATAGTCCNATTGGACCACANTGCTCAAAATGGATNAAAGATGATNCAAGAACNGCTGATGAACTTNNANCTAGNCTTGANGAATTTTTATTCAGACTTCTANANAGATATAAAGATTTTGANAATATAAAATGGATTGATGTTGTAAANGANACCATTTTAGNATCNGGAAANTGGCTTGGCTCAAAGCCAGGNAATAGCAAATGGGAAAACCCNTGGTTAGATATTGGTCTTGACGAAAATGGATANCCATTNTATATTATTANNGCATTTGAACTNGCAGATAAATANGCACCAAATAAAAAGCTTGTTTATAATCAGAATGGNGGNATGCAGATTCCAATGTGGGAGAAGCTAAAAGAAACCGTTATGTATTTAAAGTCAAAAGGCNATAGAGTTGATGGTATTGGCTGGCAAGGTCATTTAATGAATAACCAAGGACTAAAACAATTTGTTGAAAATTTAGATGAGGAGTTAAAAAAATTATCTGACCTAATTGACTGGGCTCATTCAAATAAGCTTGAATTTCATATAACTGAGTTGGATTATTATAATGACGGTGAAAATAATATTTTTAATTCTGTTAAAAAGCAAGCCGAGGTGTATCAAAAGTTAATGGACTTATTGCACGAAAAATCAAAAAATGGATTAGTTACAGTAAATTTTTGGAGTATGGGAGAGAGAAAAAGCTCTCGCGGTAAAAAAGGGCATTATATGTCTATATATGATAATGATACGATTCCAACTAAAACATATGAAGTTGTAAAAAAGTTTATAAATTTTAATTAATAATGTTAAGGTTTACTTTAAGCATATTATTAATAGTTGGATTACTACAATTAAATTATTCGCAAAATAAAATTCAACAAATTAAACCTGAAAAGATTCTTTATAAGAGTATTAATGAAGGAGAGCTCAATTTATTTATATACAAACCTTCAAAATTTGATATCAAAAAAAAATATAGTTGTATAGTTTTTTTTCATGGAGGCGGTTGGAATTCTGGAAACCCAGAACAATTTCAAAGACAATCAAGATATTTTGCTTCTAGGGGGATGGTAGCTGTTTCTGTTGAGTATCGCATAAGAAATGTGCATGGCACTTCTCCAATTCAAGCAATGGAGGATGCAAAATCTGCAATAAGGTTTATCAGGTCGAATGCAAAAGAACTTTCAATTGATCCAAATAAAATTGCTGCCGCTGGGGGATCAGCAGGAGGCCACTTGGCAGCAGTTGCGGGAAATATTGACTTATTTGATAATAGTGATGANGANCTGACTATTAGCTCTAAACCTAACTTATTAATTNTATATAATCCTGTTATTGATTTCGGAACAAGAAAGTGGAGATGGATTGATAATCCATCTGATGCTTCACCAATTCACAATATTTCTAAAGGCTCTCCGCCTACTATTATTTTAACCGGAACTAATGATAAAATTGTTCCAGTGGAAAGCATTATGAATTATAAAAAAATTATGGAGTCCGTAGGAAGTAGATGTGATGTTATTTTGTATGAGGATGCAGAACATGCTTTTTTTAACCAAGGACAAGATTTTATTGATACACTTTATGAGTCAGATATTTTTTTAAAATCCAATCGGTATTTATCAGGCCCACCGACAATAAAATAATTATCCGGTAAAATAACTTAAAATAGCAACAACAATGATTACCAAACTGACTGATAAAATCACATCTATTGTTTCATAACTATTTTTGTTTTCTAACCTCTGTTCATTTGTTAATGTTCCAAATGATAGGCCCACAATTTTACTGTATTCTGGCTCACTTGTTCCAAGTGTAACACCCACACATAATAAAATTGAAAATATAAACATAAGTATTGCCATGTGTGAAAAATTAATTGTGGCAAAGATAAACATGTAGCTATCAACTATTGTGTTTGAAGATATTTCAGGTTGAAAGTAAATTTCTGAACTAAGCCTCATAATTAACAGAACTAAACCAGCCATTAAAGTTGTTATTGCTGCTTTTGAATTTACTCTTTTCCAAACAATTCCTAAGATGAAAACAGCAGCTACAGGTGGAGCTATATAGGATTGAACATTTTGCAGATATTGATACATAACGCCACCTCCAATTTTTTCCATAATCGGAATCCAAATGATTCCAAGAATTACTATTACAGTAGTTGCAAGCTTACCAATATTTAATAGTTTTTTTTCTGACTCATTAGGCTTTAACTTTTTGTATATATCAATTGTAAATATAGTTGAGCATGAATTAAATACTGACGCAAGTGAACTCATAAGTGCTGCCATTAGACCTCCTGCAACCAACCCTTTCAATCCAACAGGAAGTAAAGTTTTAACAAGCATTGGGAATGCTCTATCAGCTTTTTCAATAGAAAACACCTCTGGATTTTGAATCGATAATGCAAAGGCAATTATTCCTGGAATTAGAAAAATGAATATTGGCAACAACTTTAAATAAGCTCCAAATATTGCTCCTCGTCTTCCGATCTTAATGTTGTTGGCAGCAAGTGTTCTTTGAACTATATATTGATCAGTACACCAATACCAAACACCCACTATAGTACCCCCGAATAACAATCCAGTCCAAGGAAAATCAGGATCTGACATAGGGCGCCACATGTTAAAATGATCTGGGCTTGCAGCAATTACAGTATTTCTTAATTCAGCCCATCCACCAACTTCTTGTAACCCTAGATAAGTGATAATTATTGAACCTAAAATTAGCACAACAGCTTGAAGGGTTTCAGTATAAATTACAGCTTTCATTCCTCCTATCACGGTATATATCCCTGTAAAAACTACCACCCCAATAGCACCATACCAAAAAGGTATTCCCAGCAATTCAGAAACGACAATTCCACCAGCGTAAATCGTAACTGAAACTTTTGTTAAGACATAGGCAATCAGAGAAAAAAGGGATAAAAACCATCTTGATTTTGAGTCAAATCTTTTCTCTAAAAATTCGGGCATCGTAAAAGCGCCACTCCTAATATAAAACGGTAAAAACAACCAGCCAAGTAATAAAACTATCCAAGCATGTAGCTCATAATGAGCCATAGGTGTTCCAGACTCAAATCCCGTTCCTGCTAGCCCAACAACATGTTCAGATCCAATATTTGATGCAAAAATTGATGCACCAATTACAAACCATCCTACATTTCTTCCAGCTAAAAAGTAATCTTCGGTATTTTTATTTTTTTGTAAAACAACCCAGACTGCAACGAGAATTAAAGCAAGAAAATATATNGCNAGTACTACCCAATCTAATCCNTCTAAAACTGTNGTCAAAATTCCTTAGATATACTGGTTCAAAATATTTTCNAAAAGTTCTTGTTTTCCNCTNTCAGGNCTTATTTCATTNGCNTCTTTTGCTATTTCATACAAGTCTTTTAGTTCTAATTTACCGCTTTCAAAATCTTTACCTTTTCCACTATCAAAACTCTGATATCTCTTTTTTCTTAAATCAGAATAGGAAGAAGAGGTCATTATTTTATCAGCAGTGATTAGAGCTCTTGCAAAGGTGTCAGCCCCACCAATGTGGGCATAGAATATATCTTCTAAATCAGTAGAATTTCTTCTAATTTTTGCATCAAAATTTATACCACCNCCTTGAAGNCCTCCTGCTTGAAGAAATACAAGCATAGCCTCTGTTGTCTCAAGNATATTATTAGGAAATTGATCTGTATCCCATCCATTTTGATAATCACCTCGATTAGCATCTATACTTCCAAGCATTCCTGCTTTTGCTGCTACGGCTAATTCGTGTTGCATTGTGTGTTGAGCCAGGGTAGCATGATTCACTTCAATATTTAGTTTGAAATCTTTATCAAGCCCATATTCTTTAAGAAATCCAATCGCNGTAGNTGAATCAAAATCATATTGATGTTTCATTGGCTCCATTGGTTTTGGTTCAATGAAAAAAGTCCCTTTGAAACCNTGAGATCTAGCATAGTCTTTTGCCATTGTTAAAAATCTTGCCATGTGATCNAGTTCTCTACCCATATCNGTATTNAGTAGTGACATATAACCTTCTCTACCACCCCAAAAAACATAATTTTCTCCGTTTAATTCGATTGTTGCATCTAAGGCTAATTTTACTTGAGCTCCGGCATGAGCAACTACATTGAAGTTGGGATTGGTTGCTGCTCCATTCATATATCTTGGGTTTGAAAAACAATTTGCAGTTCCCCAAAGAAGCTTAATTCCAGTTTCTTCTTTTTTGTTTTTAATATAGTTAACAATCGTTTCTAATCTCTTTTCAGATTCAGAAAACGTTGTAGCTTCTTTTACTAAATCAAAATCATGAAAGCAGAAATAATCAAAGCCCATTTTTTGAATAAATTCAAATGCAGCATCAGCTTTNTCTTTGGCTGCTTGAATNGGATCNGGATTTTTATCCCATTCAAAATTTANTGTTCCCGGACCAAATGGNTCTGATCCAACNCCACAGAATGAATGCCAATAAGCAATTGCAAANTTGAANTGNTCTTTCATTTTCTTNCCAGCAACTATTTTGTTTGGATCATAATANTTAAATGCTAAAGGNTTATCTGANTCAGCTCCTTCATATTTAATTTTTTCAATTCCTTTATAATATTCTTTACTCATAACTTTATTTTTTGTTATTTAATATTCCTTGTAAATCTTCTTTCCATCTCGAATATGCATCTTCATATTCAGACCTATTTTTAAGAGGTANAAATGTCATTACGTGATCATTNTTCGTAATTTTCTCTCTAAATGAATTTAAATCATTATTTAAAACCCCTGATGCACGGGCTGCCCCAAATGCACCGGTTGTATTATATATTTCGATTTCATGACCAATCAAAGTTGAAACGGTATTAGCAAAAATTTCTGATCTAAATAAATTATCATTACCGGCTCTAATCACATTGATAGCCGCATTATNGTTTTTGAGTATTTCCATCCCATACATAAAAGAAAAGGCGATACCTTCTAAAGCAGATCTAAAAAGGTGGCCATGNCTATGTTTATTTAAATTTATATTACAAANATGTGTGCCTATATTTTTATTGTTTAACATTCTTTCAGCTCCATTTCCAAATGGTATTACAGAAATTCCATCTGATCCGACAGAGATACTAGATGCTTGCTCATTCATTTTTTCATAGGACTTTCCGACACTATGATTTCTAAGCCATCTGTATTGAATTCCTGCTCCATTTATGCAAAGTAATTTACCAATTGATTTGTTATCATCATTGTAGTTAACATGAGCAAAATGATTAATTCGTGAAGGTTCTTTGGAATTTATATTATTTGTAATCGAGTAAATGACACCGGAAGTTCCACCAGAGGCCGCCACCTCACCATCATCAAAAACATTTAAGGCTAATGCATTGTTTGGTTGATCTCCTGCTCTATATGTTATCGGGACACCAACATTTAATCCTGTTTGTTCAGAAGCATTGACATGTATAGATCCTTGATTTGAAAAGTTGTCTACAATTTCAGGGGTTAAACTACAATTAATGCCATAAAAATCAAGCAACCAATCTGCGGTTTTATTTTCTTTATAATCCCAAATTATTCCTTCTGACAAGCCATTTCTAGTTGTATTAATCTCCCCCGTTAATTTGTAGGCTATATAATCACCTGGNAACATGTATTTATAAATTTTTTCATAAATATCGGGTTCATTTTCTTTTACCCATTTTAATTTAGAAGCTGTAAAGTTTCCCGGTGAGTTNAGTAGTTGCGACATGCATTTTTCCTCACCTAATTTCTCATATGCTTTATTACCAATATCTACAGCTCTGCTGTCACACCAAATAATTGAATCTCGCAACGGCTCACCATTGCTATCAACAATCACCAATCCATGCATTTGGTATGAAATACCAATTGAAATAATTTTTTTTGGATCTACGTTTGATTCTTTACAAACTCTTTTAATCGCAAGACATGTATATTCCCACCACAAATTAGGGTCTTGTTCGGCCCAATCGTTTTTTATTGAGCTTATACTCATTTCGTTTTTTGGCTCGTGTACACTAAGTACACTTTTTCCAGATTCAGATTCAACCAAAGCTGCTTTAACAGAGGAACTACCAATATCTAAACCTAAAAAATACATTTGAAATTAGTTAGTTTGTTTTATTCTTATTAAATATAAAAAAATAGAGTCTTAAACCTCAAAAAAACCTTATTTATTTAGAAGCATTTCAGGTGTTGCTACTGTTCTAAATCCAGTGTGGTCTGACCCTGAACCAACACTTACACCCATCCTTGCAGAAATTCTATAGCTTGCACAATAAGAATCATGACATAAAAAAGAACCACCTTTCATTACATATTGTATTTCATATGGGTTACTTGGGTTGTAACAACTACTAGCACCTTTGAGATTTTTTAGTTCAGTTTCTGTGCTTATTTCTGAATAGTAATTGACGTTGAATAAATCATCTGTGATTTCCCAAACATTTCCAACCATGTCAAATATACCAATNCTATTTGNAGGATAAGATTTTACTGGGGCAATCATCTCATATCCGTCAATTGATTCGTTTTTAACAGGAAACTTCCCCTGCCAGGTATTTGCATTTGAGTTCAACAATTTTAAATCATCTCCCCAAGGAAAAACAGCATTTTTATAATTCCCCTGTGCTGCTGATTCCCATTCGGCTTCAGTAGGAAGTCTTCTATTAGCCCATTCACAATAAGCTTTAGCATCCTCATAAGCGATATGAACTACAGGATAGTTACCTTTATTTTCAATGCTGGAACCAGGGCCTTTTGGTGATCTCCAATTTGCTCCAGTTTGCCATCTCCACCATTGAAAATAATTATTCATATTATCAACTTTTTTTAATTTATCGTTAAATATTAGACTGCCTGGTTGTAAAATAGAATCATGGGGTTTTGGTGTCCCAGCAGGAAGGTTTTTTTTCATTTCATCCCAATCGATTTCTCTTTCAGCTATTGTTAAATAACCAGTTTCATTTACAAATTTTTGAAATTCATTATTTGTAACCTCCGTAACGTCAATATAAAACCCATCGATATAAACTTCATGAGAAGGCTTTTCTCTCATCATTGCGTAATCATCATTTTGCTTTGCTCCTTTTGTATATGATTTACCTTCAACCCAAACCATACCATCTGGTGTTTCAAATGAAATACTTTTATCTTTCTGATTATTAGCACATGAAAAAAACATGGCACTAATTACAAAATAAACTTTAAAAAAATCAAACATTAATTTCTGCTAAATTTTGCAAAATCAGGATGGAAATAGAAAGGCAACCCAAATGGTTTTACAAATTCTTTTAATTTATCAGATGCGGCACCATAAACATCAATTTTATTTATTGTAAAATGCTCCATGAATTTAATAAAATGTGTTTCCAGAGGTCCACCCTCAGAAACATTTTTTCCATGCTCCATCATTGCATTTCCATCTAAGTATCTTTCGATTAGAATCACTTTATCACCAGAATTATAAAACCCCCATCCTAGTGAATTAGGCTCCGTATTATTAATTGCATCAGTATAGTATTGAGAAAATTTTGCGATATCATCCTCAGATTTCCCCTCATTAGCATACATTTCAACTACAAATATAATTTCATTTTCATTGTATTTATTTTGCTCAGGTGTTTCACAATTAAACAGAAAAGCTGTTAAAACAAGTGTAAATAGAATTTTTTTCATTTTATATTCTGAATTAAAAGTTAAATTTGTATCATAATTTAATAATTTAAATGATAATAAAAAAAGAAAGTCATGCCAAGTAAATTTTTCGGAAATAGATTTGACAAACAGTCTAACGGTAAAGGAAAAAAATCCTCTCATAAATCTTCAAATAATAAGGCTCAAAATCAAAATAATAAAGCCAAGTCGGGTGGTGTTAGAAAAGTAGGAAGAGGTGGATAATCTAATAAAAAAGCTTTACTACAAACTCATTTATTTTTCAGCTACATTAATTGTGTATGGTTTGTATTCAGATATTAATTTTTGTAAAAGATCAATTAGAATTCATTTTTTACAATTATGAAAAAGCTAATACTATTACTATTTATCACCTTCATTTTAGAGCTAAATGATGAAAATTAATAATTGTCCAGTGTGTAGATCAACTTCTTTAAGATCTATTATTAAGACAACCTCTCAAATGCACCATAATGATGGGCTTTTTAATTTTGATAAATGCAATAAGTGTGATTTTGTTTTTCTAAACCCGAGATTAAAATTTGAAGATTTGAAAAACTATTATACGTCCTATTACTTACCATATCGGGGCGCAAAGGCTTGGGGAAAATTCGGATGGTTTGTCTCACAAAGTCAAAAAAAACTAGATTTAAAGAGGGTTAAACTAATAAAAGATATTCAAAGTCTTTCTAAAGAGTCACTTATCTTAGATGTTGGCTGTGGAAATCCTACTTTTTTAAAAGCTTGTCAGCAAAAATTAAATTGCAAAACAATTGGAATTGACTTTAACGATGCAGGCTGGAGAAATCAATTAAAAAATTTTAAAAAAATTGATTTAAGAGTAGGTGAAATCAAAGATTTACCAGCCAATCTTCGTCCAGATGTAATTACAATGTGGCATTATTTGGAACACGATTATAATCCTCTTGAAAACCTAAAGTCATTAAAAAAAATCTCCAAACCATCCACTAAGCTAATAATAGAAGTTCCTAATTTTAATTCTTTGAGTAGAAAAAAATATGGGAAATACTGGGCTGGCTGGCACACACCCAGACACCTGTCATTATTCTCGCCTAAAAATATTAAACTGTTACTAAAAAAAAGCAGATGGAACATTTCTAAAGTTTTTACATATGGGACTATGAATCCGTATTTATTGTACTGGATGAGTGAAATGGAAAAAAAAGAGATAAGATGGGATAAGAGTATGGAAGAAGAATTTATTGGTTTTATAATTGGAATGATTAAGTTTTTTCCTTTGAGATTTAACGAAAAAAAATCCTCACTTGGTATTATGACGATAATTGCAAATCCAAAATGATTTTTAAAAAATCAATTGATTATTATCATCCCAAGTCCCAAGTGATTTATATGGGTGAAACCTTGAAAACAACTCTTCTTTATACCAATTATTTTTTCGAGTTTTTCTAATTGCCTCTTTGTGTTGTTTGCTTTTATAAGCATACTCCTTTACTGCATTAAAGTTTTTCCACAGGCTAAATGTAGCCATTTGGACAACTGGAACCTCACCAATTCCTTTTGTATAGATTAAACCTTTATTTCCGTCTAAAGGTACTTGAGAAGTGGGAACATATTTCCAAAATCGTAATAGCCAACTCAATTTAATAGTTGCTCTTGTAATTATAGCAATATGTTGATTAGGATCTAAATCTATAACTTTTTCAAAGGGGGTTTTATCAATCCAGGTTCCAACAGAGGCGATATTTTTCATATATAATGTATACGTTTCTTTTGTATGATTTTTATATTTTTTAATTAATTTTGATTGATTAAAAAATTCATTTGCAACTTCTTCAGATTCCCAAACTTGTATTAAGCTGTATACAGACCAATCCGGCAGTGGATTAAAACCTTTGTCCTTACCACTACCCATTAGTCGATAAAAAGAAAGCCCTTTGACTTTATATAAGTCCATATGAGCAAATAACATCATTACAAAACCCCAAATTTTATTTTGTAAAGATGAAAACTTAAAAAAGGATATGGTTGTAATCTGTTTATTCATATTAGATTATAATCATTGTAAAATTAAATTTAAAAAAACAAAAAATGTAAAAATTGCTGTATATAAATTAAATGAAAGCTTAACCTCTTTTTGCTTAAATTTAGTATTATAAATAGTTTGTGTTAATATGCTAATAATTAACCATCCTATGTAATTTGACGATGGTACTACTAAATTCTTAAATTTCCATAAATCTAATTTTGGTGCAATAGGCTCCATAACAATATCTATTAACAACATTAATGAAGTCCCTACAATAATCATCTGTAAAATACTATTATTTTTTATTAAGAANGAGGCAATATTTGCACAAATTACAGTCAGTATTACCCAATTTAAGCCAATCAATAATGGTACACCAAAAAGTTTAAACCCTAGATTATTTCCGTAAATATATTCTCCAAAAATTAATCCATAATTAACCCCAATAAACTCAGAAAGCATACCGATTAAAAAAATTAGTAAAAGTGCAAATATTCGATTCTTGTTATTCAATTTAATATTTGCAAATANAATTATTGACATCAGAAAAAGATTTAATGAGGTGTAACCTGCAAAAAAATCAAGATCGTAAAACACCATACCCAAAAGACCAGAAATATGTACTAGCCAAATTATAAATATTGATATGTTTTTTTTATTTGCTTTCAATTAAATCAGAAACTATTTTTGATGATAAAATTGCTAAGGGTATCCCACCGCCCGGATGCACACTTCCTCCGCAGAAGAATAGATTTTTTATTCTTTTGGTGAAATTTGGATGTCTCATAAAAGAGGACATAATATTATTACTTGAACTCCCATATAATGAACCGTTAAATGAGTTTGTTTTTGATTCTAAATCAATTGGACTGTAAACTTTTTCTTTTATTATGTTTTTTCCAATCTCTATGCCAAGTATTTTCTCAAGCTTATTAATTATTTTTTTTCTACTTATTTGAATTTGTCTATCCCAGTTTTGATTTATATTATAAGGCGAATTAATCATAACAAACCAATTTTCTGATCCTTTAGGGGCATCCGATGAAACATCCTTACACGAAATATTAATATAAACAGTGGGGTCGTCAAAAACTTGTTTTTTTTCAAAAATTGAGTCAAACTCCTCCTTGTAATTTGAAGAAAAAAATATATTGTGAAGATCTAACTTATCATAAGTTCCTTTTATTCCCCAATAAAAAATTAAAGCAGAGCTAGAGCTTTCGTTTTTAAGGGATCTATGATTAAATTTTTGTTTTAATAGGTTTTTATAGGTAAAATTTATATCAACATTTGAAATAATAATATCAGACTCAATCAAGTTATTATTTACTTTTATCTTTTTCGCAGCTTTTTTTTCTAAGATAATTTCGTCAACATTACATTCAAAATAAAATTTTACTCCAATTTGCTTCGCTAAATTGAATAAAGTATTTGTTATTTCATACATCCCCCCTTCGGGCACAAATGTTCCAAAATGGTTTTCCAAGTGTTGAATTAATGTCATCATTCCAGGCGTTTTGTAAGGAGATGAGCCATTATATGTTGCATACCTATTAAATATTTGTATTAGGTATTTATTTTTTAATTCATCAGAATTTACTTCATTTAATGTTTTATTTATTTGAAAAATATTTAAATTAAAAAGAGCTTTGATTGTTTCAATATTTAAAAAACTAGAAAGTTTATGAAGTGATTTTTTTAAAAAAATCTTCTCCGTTAAATCATATTTTATTTTTGCCTTTTTTAAATAGTTATTCACTGTAGACTCCTCTACTTTAAATTTATTTTTAACCTCTTTTAAGAATTTTTTTCTATTTGAGTATGCAGTAAATTTTGTTTTATCATCCCAAAAATATTTACAATGTATTTTCTTTTTTTTGTACGTAAAATAATCCCTAGGGTTCAAATTATTGAGCTCAAACAACTCGTCTACCAGTTGTGGCATCGTAAATAGTGAAGGGCCAGCATCAAACCTGAATCCGTCTAATTTGAAAGTATTTAATTTTCCACCGGGCATCTTNTTTTTTTCATAGACAGCTACATCAAATCCTTTAGATNTTAGTCTTATTGCGGCACATATTCCACTTACNCCTGAACCTATTATTGATACTCTCATTGNTAAAACAAATNAATTTAACATACTATTCAAACAACTCAAAGAAAAAAGAGTTGTGAAATTCATAATTTTTTACTCTAAAAATCAAAAACATCACAAAAAGCAAACCATACTTTTATTATATTCAAAAATCAATGTTAAATCACTTAATTGTAGATAAATAAAAACCCTCNGCAAAATAGCAAGAGGGTTTAAATAAGCTTAAATAAATATAACTATTCAGGCATTATCACAGAGTCAATAACGTGAATTACTCCGTTTGTTCCAACCACATCAGTTGCAATCACCTCACTCATATTACCGTCTTTATCTTTTAAAAATATTTTATCACCCTTTGACCTGGCGATAAATTTTTGACCATTTAATGCAGTAAGCTTAGTTTTTCCATAACCGCTTTTCAAAGCTTTTGTAATATCGCTGGCCATTAATTTTCCAGAAACTACGTGGTAGGTCAAAATATTTGATAGTGCTTTTACATTCTCTGGCTTAAGTAAGTCTGCCAAAGCTTCCGAGTCAATTTTAGCAAATGCATCATTGTTCGGTGCNAATACAGTGAATGGACCCTCTCCGCTAAGAGCGCCAACTAAATCAGCAGCTTTTAATGCTGTTACAAGAGTTGAAAAGTCTTTATTAGAAACTGCTGCATCAACTACAGTTTGTGCTGAAATTGTAATCGTTAATAATAAAGTAGTAATAGTTAAAATTAGATTTTTCATTTTTATATATTTTAAGTTGAGNTGGAACATAAACAAAGTTAATGCCAATTTTTATCAAAGTTGTTTAAGGGATGTNTATATATCAAGTATATACTATATATAATGTATAGAGTAACATACGACATANCAATATCCTCCTTTCTTACTTGACAAAACATAAACAACTTACTATCTTGTAACTTTGTAAAAAAATAAATATGGTGCTTTCGGCTTTTAAACAATTGCTTTTTGAATTAGATACCTTAAAATTTCAACTCCCTAATGGGCAGTTTGTGCCTGCACATTTTCATATAACAGAAGTAGGAAATATAAAGCGGAGCTATATAGATTGTGGTGGAAAGCAGCGAGAAGAAAACAAAATCAACTTACAACTTTGGGTGGCGTCCGATACAGACCATCGCCTAAAACCTAATGATATTTTAAAGATTCTGCAATTGGCGGAAAAACAATTAGGCTATTCAAATTTGGAATTAGAAGTTGAATATCAACAAAGTACTGTTGGTCGTTATAAACTTGCTTTTGATGGCGCTGTATTTCAGCTTATCAACACTCAAACAGCTTGTTTAGCACCCGACCAATGTGGCATCTCGCAAGAAAAGCCTCGAGTTCGTCTTTCAGCAAGTGGTGTAGACTGTAGCCCTAATTCGGGTTGTTGTTAATGATATTAAATGTTTTTAATAAACCTAATAGCTGAAATGAAAGAGAAGGATATGCCTACGGTTTAATAAAAAAGCCCCCTTTAAGGAGGCTTTTAAATCAAATTATCGAATATAGATTAGTTAAAACTTCCGTAAGTTTTTAGAATACGCAAATCAAAGTTGCCTGTGTTGGTTACATCTCCTCTGTTTTTAAAATATTCTTTCCTCTCATTTGCAAGTGCCTGTTCAATTTTTGACTTCATAACTATGTTATCTGATACTCCTTTGTAACCTACGGCAACAAAGTGTGTAGCTCCATTTGGGATTCCAATATCAAAAGAACCAAACGCTACTGGTCTATCTTCCATAAGTTCTCTTGCTTGTGAAACAATTTTCTTGTGTGCTGAAATAAACTTTTCAGGGTCAGAAACAGCTATTTCATATATTTGAACATATCCATAGTGATCTGGTGCAACATCGCCAGAATAATCTAAGATTCTTCCACTGTAAGCATCGCCCCAAGAGTCAATGTGTTCAGAAATATTACGCCAGAAAAGTGTGTTTTGACTTCTTTCTTTTTGACCTTCTTTCATTCCCCAATTAGCAGCATCACCAAAATAAACAATGCGATGTGTCCCCTTTGTGTTACCTCTACCCAAACGTTCCAAGTAAACACCACCAGAATTAAATTCAACACCTTCGTAGTAGTTGTCAAATTTTTCAGCTATTTCATTTTGTTGAAACGGTTTTGCATCAAAATATTGAACTGTAAAAGAAGGTGTTTGCGAAAAGCCAAATGCGGTGATTAAGCAAAATATTATTGTTTTTATATTTTTCATTGTTTTTATATTTAAAATTACACTTAAACTTATTTATAAAAAATCTTAAATACGTTAATATAAGGTTAATTAACCCATAAACTTTTTAGGAGGTTTAGAAGTTGAGGATTTAAAAGAAGAAGATATGCCTATGATTTAGATGATATAAAGCAACACCGTAAAGTAATGTAACACTGAGCCTGTTAGTACAAATATATGCCATATCGAATGAAAATACTTTATCTTATCAAGTGCATAAAATATAATTCCAAAAGTGTAACAAACTCCACCAAGAATTAATAACAGTTTGGCGTTGAAATCAATTAAATTAAATAATGAATTAATGTCAAAAATTATTAGCCATCCCATTGCTAAGTATAGTAAAAGAGATATAAATTCATACTTGCCTGTAAAAAATAATTTTTTTAAAGTTCCTAAAATGGATAAAGTTAGTACAACAACAAATATGCTAATGCCTGAATAGTCGTATAGAGTTATTAGGCACACAGGCGCATAAGAACCTAAGATGAGATAATATATACTAATGTGGTCGAGTACCTGCAATCTCTTTTTAAGGTCGGGACTTATGACAAAATGATAAATAGATGAGGATGAATACACAAGTAATAAACCAAAGGAGAATAATATAATCGAGAGCGTACTAAGAAAGGTAATGTTAGTGTCAAAATAGAACAAAAAAGGGATTCCTATAATTGACATTATTACTCCTAAGAAATGCGTTATTACATTCCACAACTCCTCGTTTTTATAATCTTTTAAGCTTATAACTTGCACACCCTAAATCTACAATAATTATGTCTATAAAGGTTATTAACAAACTGAAGTTTTTTGTTGAATGTTTTGTGGACATCTCAGTTTCGTAAGTGTTTGAAGTATAGAGCAACATTAGACATATCAATATCCTCGTTTCTTAGTTGATAAACCCCAAATAACTTACTATCTTGTAGGTACATTAAACAACTAAAACATAACTAACACACGATATGAAAATAAGTAAAAAACTCTTTGATTATATTTTTATAAGCATAGCAGCTATAACTATGGTTATTTTTTCCGAATTCAATTTTTGGGAAAACATGAGTTACTCGCTTATACCAATTTTAATTGCTTATTATTTAGGGCAATACTCAATGAAATTAACAAAGTGAAATGGCTAATGCTATTACTATTTACTCCACTTATGAGTTTTGGACAGCAACAAGACATTAATTTGAATGTTTTAGTTGGAGAATGGAGGTTGGATTTATCTCCTCAAGATAAATCAGACTCAAATTTTGCTTCGATCGATTATGTAAATTATCTTATAAAAAAGAAGTAATATATTGTATATGCAATCATACTAAAGCTTATAAAAAAGCTTAGTTTCATTAATGATTTATTTTGAGGATTTTTTCTAATTAGAATTCTTATAATCCAATTCAAAACAAATAAGGTAATTATTATTATTAGTGGTGTTGGCATATATCAAAATTAAATTAAATTCCTTTTAGTCTTTCATAAAACGCACTAAATTCTGTAGAATAATTTCTGTTATTTCTGAATGATCTTCTTTCTTGAATTTTCAGCGCATCCATTTTTTCATTTGTTTCCTTAAATTGAATTTCCCCGTTATTATTTTTTATAACATATGACCATATGTATGGAGAAGCATTTTCATCAAACCCTTTTAGTCCAAGTTTTAAATTCCAGAAAATTAACTCATCATTTTCATTAGTCATTAAGTAATGTCCATTAGAAAGAATTATAAGCTGCTGGATTTTTTTCTCATCAATAAGTGGTTGTAACATATTATGATTTTTAGGAAACTTTTTGGTAAAAATTGGTTTTGACTTATCAAATAACGAGTAATATGTAAAGATATAAGAGTCTTCTAATTCAATTTGACTCGACCACAAAATGCTATTAAAATATGTAGCCCTTGTATTAATGTCCTTGTATTCAATATTATTTTCTTCTAGACCTTTTGCGATATTATAATGCGCAACCCCTTTAAAAGATAATGTTATAAGTAAATATGCTGAGCTTATAATTAATCCTAATGAATTGTAGAGTTTTCTTTTTTTAGAGAGCTTGCCTTGAAATGCAGTTAATATTAGGAATGTTAAAAATGGAAGAGTGTAAATTGGGTCGATAATAAAAATATTTTCTACAGCTATACGCCATTCAAAAGGCCAAAACAATTGAGTGCCCCAAGTTGTTTGTGCATCAAGTATCGGGTGAGTAATGATTGCTAAAAAAAACATTTTGAACCAATCATTAAAACTAACATCTGTATAGCTAGAATATATTTTTTTTAAAACCCACGCTAAAATAGGAGCTGCCACAAATGGGAATATAAGAGAGTGAGAAAAACCTCTATGCATTACAGAAGCAGTAAGATCATCAACAAAAAATCTGGCAACTATATCTAGATCTGGAATAGTTCCAGCAATTGCCCCAAGTACTATTGCTTTATTGCCTATTTTTTTTCCAAGAGTAGCTTCAGCTACTGAAGCTCCTAAAACAATTTGCGTTAATGAGTCCATAAAAATAAAATTGCTAATTTAGGTTATTTATAATCGTAAAAACTTTAAAATTTTATTAAAATTTTTCTATTGAAAAAATTAATTATAATTAGACATTCTAAATCATCTTGGAAAGACTTTAGGTTAAACGATTTCAATAGACCGTTAAACAATAGAGGTAAATCAGATGGACCGCTAATGGCAGATTATTTAAAGAGAAAAATAAATAAAATCGATTATTTACATTCAAGTAGTTCTGTTAGAACTTTTGAAACATCTAAATTTTTTATAAACCAAATACAATTTGAAAAAGTAGAATATGATGATTCTTTATACCACTGCTCAGCGACATCAATATTAAATATGATAAGTAGTTATTCAGACAATTATCAATCTGCTATGATTATTGCTCACAACCCTGGATTAACCAATTTAATTAATAATATTACAAATGTTTCATTAGATAATCTACCTACAACAGGTCTAGCAGAAATCGAATTTAACATTAATAGCTGGGGTGATATTTCTTATGAAAACAGCAATATTATTGATTTAAAATTTCCAAAGCAATTAAAATAATTTTATATATTTAGGTAGCTAACCAAATATTTATGTTATGACACTTATAATGATTTTACAGCTTGCTATTGCAATTGGATTAATAAATGTATGGCTTTTTAGATTTAATAAAGCAACAGAATACAGAGGTGGAAATGCAAAAAATATGAAAGAGGAATTTGCAGCATATGGACTTCCTATTTGGCTAATGTATTTTGTTGGGGCAATGAAAGTAGCAATAGCTATAATGCTTATTATTAGTTTTTGGATTGAGCAATTATTAGTTTATAATCTTATTGCTTTAGCCGCACTTATGATTGCGGCACTATTAATGCATGTAAAGGTTAAAGACCCAATAAAAAAGTCCTATCCTGCATTATCAATTTTATTTATGATTGCATTGATAATGTACTTTACTATGAGTTAAGAACATTTCTTTTTCACGAAAATATTTTTAAACAAACTAAATGAAATACTTATATGGCTTCTTATGCGTATTTACTTTTGGTTATTCGTTTTCTAATGACTATGTGATTAATAGCTTTGACAATCACCCAATTCACGGCACATTACTTGAATCAGCTGAATCAAATTCTATTTTATCAATTATTATTTCTGGATCAGGCCCTACTGATAGAGATGGTAATAGTACTTATATAAAAAGTGATTATTTAAAAATGTTGGCTGAGGGGCTTTTTGAAAATGGTATTAGTTCATACAGATATGATAAAAGAGAAGTTGGTAATAGTATAGGTAATATTAAAAGCGGAGAAGAAGTTAAATTTTCAGATTTTATCAATGATGCGATTAGCATTATTAATCATTTTAGAGGCACTAATAAATTTAAAAAAGTTGTTGTTATTGGGCATAGCGAGGGAGCTTTGATTGGTATGATTGCAAGTAGATTAATTGTTGATAGTTTTATATCTATTTCAGGTGCTGGTGAAGATTATTTGACTCTTATTCAAAGACAGCTATCAATTCAACCTGCATATGTGAAATCAATGTCAGACCCTATAATTGAAAAATTAAAAAATAAAGAGCTTGTAGACTCAGTACCCCCTTTAATCAATAGTTTATTTAATAATACTATTCAGAAGTTCCTTATAGATGCATCATCTTATGATCCCAAGGATGAAATTTCAAAATTAGACATCCCGGTTTTAATAGTTCAAGGTAGTAATGATATTCAAATTGAAATAAAAGATGCACAATTACTACATAATGCCGCAATTAAATCAAGATTGGAGATTATTCAGGGGATGAATCATGTCTTTAGACAGTCGCCAGAAAATAGATTATTAAATATGCAAACCTATGGTAATCCAGAACTTCCAATTGATGCTAGTTTGGTTAATTTAATAGTAGATTTCTTAGATGAAGATTAAAATTATAATTTATTCTTTTTCAGCAATTTATTTCAGCTCATGATCGAATGATATAAATTTAATTAGTCATGTTGACTCATTTGTAGAATTTGATGAAAAAAATAATATAAACTCTATGACTGACAAAAAAAACCGCCCAGTGGGCGGTTTTTTAAATTATTTCAATTTTTCTTTTTATTAAAGTTTAAAGAAAATTGCTAGAGATGGTGTAGCGCTCATATTAGCGATTTCACCTTCCCAACCAAACATCATAGAAGAATCATCTCCTTGTTTTACATACTGAAGTATGTTTGCTAATTGGAAGTTAATGATGATGTTTTCACTCATAAAGTAATTCATACCTATACCAGAACCTAATCTAGTCTGAGCGTCATCAAAGCTATCTCCGCTTGTAGTACCAAATCCTACAGCCCACCAAACTTTGGTTTTATCACCTAAGTCCATAAAGTAGTTGTAATAACCAATACCGAAATCTGTATTAGAAACTTTAGTTCCGTCAACATCAGTACTCATAAGCCCTAAAGACAAACCAATCATTGAGTTATCGTTTAAAAAATAACCCGCTGATGGAGCGATAGTGTTCATTTTAGTTTCAACACCACCCATGTCCATAGAACCGAATGTTACTCCACCACCAAGTACCCAGTCACCAGCTTCGTAACCGTAGCTAACATCATCCTGTGCGTTGATAGTAGAAATTCCAAAAAATAATACCGTAATAAAAAGTAATAATTTTTTCATTTTAAATCAATTTTTAGTTAATATGAAGCAAATATACGAAATTATTTAAAAAACAACTTTTTTTTTGCGATATCAGTAATTTTTACCCCCTTTTTTTATTAAATTCCTATTCATTAAGCTATGATTTACAATGATTTAAGAAAAAATGATGAAATTCATTAAATTTGACTAAAAATTAGCTAAAAAATGATAAATAAACACTTGTCTTACAGAACATCTAATCCTGCATTAAATTCAAATACATTTAAAACTGTAGTAAAAAATGACTCCCTACACCTGAATGAAACTATGACAATCAGAGGTACTGTAGATAAAACAGCATTAGCATTGTGTATGTTAGTAATTTCTGGTTATTACAGTTTTTCACAGGCAAACTTAACCTTGATGGCATTAGCAGGAGTTATAGGTTTATTCTTATTTCTTACATTAATTTTCAAAAAATCTTGGGCCCCATTCATTGTCCCTCTGTATTCTATCTCACAGGGTTTTGTGGTTGGGGGTATTTCATACTACTATAATTCCCAGTACGATGGAATTGTATTACAGGCAGTTTTATTGACAATACTTGTATTATTTTCAATGCTATTTGCTTACAGGTCTAAAATAATAAAGCCCTCTAAAAATTTTAAATTGGCTATTTTTTCGTCTATTATGGCAATATTTTTAATATATGTCATTGGCTTCTTTATGGGACTTTTTGGAACTGGTCTTTCAATATTAGATCCGAGAAATTCATCTCTTGCTAGTATTGGATTTTCAGTTTTTGTAGTTGCAATTGGTGCATTTAGTCTTGTTATTGACTTTGACTTTATTGAAGAAGGAGCGGAAAAGGGAGCTCCAAAATATATGGAGTGGTATGGTGCTTTTGGTCTACTTGTAACTTTAATATGGTTATATGTTGAGATATTAAGGTTAATTGCTAAACTTAGAAACAGGTAATCAGATCACATTTGGGATTTCCATTATATCAATTACAAATGCAAGCCCAAACACTTCTCTAACCTGTATCTTTTTTATAGCATTATCATCGTAAATGCATTGTATAATTAGAGTTGTAGACAAGTAATCATTAATTTTCATGAAAGCTGAGAGAGTATAGTCAACATCGACATTATCTGCCTTGTATAGGTAATCAGAATAGAGATTAACTCTTTGTTCCAACATTATATTTTCGACTAGCTCAAATTTGTAGAACGCACTAATTGATGCACCAAGTTCAAACCTGGAATTTTGACCCCTAGGAATACCAAAATATTCTTCACCTTCATTTAAATCATTGGTGAATTTCTTACTTGCTAAAATTAATCTTCCAGTCACTGGCGCAAAATTCACCCAAAGAGAATTACTTTCCTTCCAATAAACACCAACTCCCAGTTGAATATATGCTGGTGAGAATATTCTTGTTTTTTCTGTTCTGATTTCATCCCCGTTTTCATTTGTTGAGTATTTAAACCCCTTTGCAAATTGTGTTTTGAAGTTTAAAAAGCTTGAAAAGCTAAATTTTTCAATAAACTTTTTCCCCATAACAGAGTTTATTTCTATCCTGTCATCTATTTTTTTAAAAAATTTACTATCACTATTCTTATTTACTCCAAATGAACCAATCATTTTTGTATCCCATGACCATCCATTTTTAGAGTAATTTAGATTATAATCAACGGAGAGCGTGCCCGCAACGCTATTTTCACCACCAGAAACCCAGTTACTAAAAGCTGTCTGATTTATTAAAAAACTTGTTTTACCTGATTTTTGCCAACCGTCAACTTTTGTTGAATCAGCAATCTTTTCCTGAGAAAAGATGTTTAAATTAAGAGCTAACAAGATTGCAATCGAAATCTTTTTCACATGATGAAATTAATATGAAACTTAAAATTATAAATTATTCATTTTTCTGTAAAATTTAGAATATAATTTTTCTGAAACTATTTTGATCTTAGGCCAAATGAACAAAAAATAATCAGAATCATAAGAGATAAATTTCATTCAATAAACTTTTTAAAGAAAGCCTGAATTTTTTAAGCTTATACGATACTTACTAATTGTTTGCAGAAAATCATAAAAAGCCATCGGAGTTTTGATATTATTCAATGAAATTTTGGTTAAGTCAACGCCTAAAAAAATTAATTTATTTTTGATTACTTGTATTAATTCGCTGGCAGCAAAACGATTTACAATTTCATTTTCATACTTCTCTATATTTTCCTGTAAA
>NZHJ01000022.1 GCA_002691265.1 Flavobacteriaceae bacterium
GCTGTCAATCTCAGCAATAATTTGATCCTTCTCAACATAATCACCATCAGCAACAAGCCACTCTGCAATTTCAACTTCTGAAATTGATTCGCCAGGTGATGGTATCTGCATTTCTAAAAACATATATTCTTATTTCTCATATAGAATAATTTATTACCATTTTCTACCATCAACTTCTCTGAACATTCTTTTTCAATATTACTCAAATCAAATTTAATATTATATTCATTCTCACCCAATCTTTTAATGTATATTTTATTTATATATTTATCTGTAAATTTTCTCATATCATATAACCCATCATTTTTTCTTTAATAGAAACCCTCATCACTTTCTCCTTCCTCTCTTTTAACACTAAAATATCTATTACCTAAATTCTTTTTTTTCAATTTAACCTCATTATCTCAACAACATTTTTCAATAAATCATCATCAATTTCTTTCACTTAATATTCATCTAAAATTTTTGCATTAGAAATGAAGAATTTTTTATCACGTTTATTTTATTCTGAAATCTATAATTGCTATTTTTAAATATTATGGTTTTTCATTAGGTAAAAACTTTAATGAATTTATATGGAACAGAAAATACTTTAATTAAATTTAATCTAAAATTGTTAAAGTTTTTTTACTTCGATTATTAGTGATTTATTGATCTAATTGTATGTCATTGTAATAAAGTACAGAGGTATGATTTTCAAAAAGTGCCTTTTGATCAACTATTTTTTTAATACCAATTTGTTCATCAAGACTCTGACCTTCGGGATGGTTGGTAAGCACATAATAGCCTGAGTATAAACGCAACTCATCAATCGTGTTGATAACCTTAAACGTGCTTTGAAAAGTAAAAGGGAAGGCTGCGTCCATTCGTTTATAGACTACAATATTTGCCTTATCAGTTAACTTATTAGCAACAATAGTTGTCGGAAGGGTATTTGTAAGTGAGGGAAATATGAATCCATTAAAAATGAAAACTAAAATCCCCCACGAGCATATTAGCATATAAATTAATTGTTTAATTTTTTTTTGAAAAAAGAATATCAAACCAACTAACGTCCCGACAACAGTGGGTATAAAAGTAAAAGCTAGATTTTTAAAGGTGAATAATGATTGGTCTTGAGAAAGTACGAAATAAACAACTATGGGTAGGGCAATTGCCAAAATGCTTAGTAATGAAATACTGAATAAATCCCAACTTTCAATTCCCATATCTTGTTTTTGTTTAATGTAATAACCCAAAAGTAAAGCTATAAATGGGTAACATGGCATTGTGTAATTTGGGAGTTTAGTTGAAGATACACTAAAGAATAAAATAAAAACTATAATAATGCAAAGGGCAAACAACAATGTTGAATTCTTACGTTGTTGCCAAGCTGTTCTAAGGGATTGTGGAATAAAAAATGAGAAAGGTAAAATTCCCAATATAACAAAACCCCAAGTGACTAAGAATATTCCGCCATGTCCTTCCATGGGTGAGAGGAATCTATCAAAGTTGTGCTGGAAAAAAAAACCATTTGTCCATAGTCCATCAGTCAATAAATGAACCTGAATAAACCAAGGGGCAGTGAGGGTTAAAATACACAATAAACCCATAATTGGGTAAAAGTCAAACACCCTCTTAAACTCTCCGTTTAAAAGCAAAAATAAAAAAACAGATAGTCCAGGCAGTGCAATGGCAACGGGTCCTTTACTTAAGGTAGCAAATGACATAAAAGTATAAAATAGTAGTAGATGAATATATTTCCGTTTTTTATAATAATTATAAAATTGAAACAAGGCTAAGGACACAAATGTGATCAAGTATGGATCAGGAACAGCCAATCTAAATTCTTGCATAAAGAAAAAAGAGCTTAATAAAACAAAAAATGTATTTTTTGCTACTTTTTCACCCATGTGATCCTGAGCAAAACGATAAGTTGCTAACAACAATATTAAGCCCATACATGCGGAAAAAAAACGAGCACCAAATACTGAGGCCCCAAAAAGCTTAAAGCCTATGGCCATAAAATAATAATGCAACGGTGGCTTATCGGTACGCAACTCGCCATTGAATTTAGGCACCCAATAATCTCCAGAAATTAACATCTCTCTTGCAGCTTCTGCATTCTTAGCTTCATCCAAAATACTGATAGGATAAGCATCTAGAAAAGCAAAACTCACGATCCCTGCTAAGACTATCAAATAAACTCTCATTTTTATTATTTTAGCTAATTTAATATTCAAATTTTAAGCATTTAATTATTATTTTTATAAAAATAATAATTAAATGTCTAAGCAAACCGTTTTACTCTCTTTAGTTGTTCCAATATATAATGAAGAAGAAAATATTCTTTTACTTACACAACGTATAGTTGAAGCATTAAAATCCTATTCGTTTGAGTT
Source organism: Flavobacteriaceae bacterium (assembly GCA_002691265.1). Taxonomy (GTDB): domain Bacteria; phylum Bacteroidota; class Bacteroidia; order Flavobacteriales; family Flavobacteriaceae; genus MED-G13. Next base: position 2,382 of record NZHJ01000022.1, read on the forward strand.
AATTTACATTGATGATTGTTCAACTGATTCTAGTCGTGAACGTATCATATCACTCAACAATCCCAATGTCATATTGATTGCCCTTAAAAAAAACTATGGTCAAAGCTTAGCAATGGCTGCTGGTTTTGATGTTGCCCAGGGCGATTACATAGTTACACTTGATGGTGACCTTCAAAACGATCCATCCGATATTCCGTTCATGCTAAAGAAACTCCAGCAAGAGGATTTGGATTTGGTCACGGGTGTACGCAAAAAACGGCAAGATTCATTGATTAAGAAAGTGCCATCCAAGATTGCTAATACAATTATTCGAGCTACCACTAAACTCAATTTACAAGATCAAGGTTGTGCACTAAAAGTCTTTACAAAAGATACTGCAAAAGGACTAAAACTTTATGGCGAGATGCACCGATTTATCAATTTGGCTGCTTTTTTAGATGGCGCAAGAATTGCTGAGGTTCCTGTTAAGCATCATGCAAGACAATTCGGAGTATCAAAATATGGGCTTGGACGTACTTTTAAGGTGGTCAATGATTTATTATTGATTTTATTTAAACGTAAATTTTTACAAAAGCCGATTTATTTCTTTGGAAGTATTGGATTATTTTTGTTTGGAATAGGAACATTGATTAGTTTTTATTTTCTATTCGTTAAACTTATGGGAGAAGACATATGGGGTAGGCCATTATTGATTTTAGCCATCTTGCTTATTGTAGTTGGAATACAGTTTTTTAGTATTGGCATTTTATATGATTTACTGATGAAAACCTATTTTGAGTCTCAAAAGAAAAATCCTTTTAAAATTCGAAAAATCACCAGATTTGATGAATAAAAAGTTATTAAAATGGGTGCAAATTTCAGTAAGTGTTATTTGTATTTTTTTGTTTTTGCGTCAAATTAATTTTGAGCAGTTTATATCTATTTTGATTTCTACTCGGTTGCAATTGCTGCTACTTTCAACTATTTTTTTTATAATTTCTCAATACATATCTTCAATAAGATTACTTGGTGTTTTTCACTATTACAAATTTAATATACATCCGCAAGCAAACCACAGACTGTATCTTGTGGGTATGTTCTATAATTTTTTTGTGCCAGGAGGAGTCGGTGGCGATGCATATAAGATAATTCATTTAAACCGCATATATTCTTGGTCTTGGAAAGCACTTGCTAAAAGCTTACTTATTGATAGGGCAATTGGGCTTGGAGCCTTGCTTTGCTTATTGTTATTGCTTATACCCACTAACATATTCTCTTTGCACTTTTCTTGCAAGTTGATAATCTTTTTTTTGAGCATTGCGTTTGGTTATTTTCTTACTCAATTCATTTTTAAGGCAGGACCAATTTATTTAAAGACTTTAATGTGGAGCTTTGGGGTTCAAGTCTTTCAAATGCTCAGTGTTGTATGCCTTGTAAAGTCTTTAGGGATTTCCCCAGAGATGACTTGGTCCTTACTTTTTGTCTTTTTACTCACAGTCATTGCCTCCCTCATTTCCTTTGCTGGCATAGGTGTTCGTGAGTATTTATTTTTATGGAGCAGCAATTGGTTAGACATTTCTGCTGAACTCGCTGCTGCAGTTGGAGTTTGCTTTTCCCTCATTTCAGCTGTAGTGTCTTTTTTTGGGCTGTATTATGTAATCTTTGAAAATAAATTAAAGCTTAATGATTATAATACTTCTTGAACCATGCAACAAATGATGCCAGCCCATTCTCTATGGAAGTATGCCCAATTACACCAATGTAATTTTCCAAATTATTTACACAAGCGTGGGTATGAAATACATCTCCAGCCTGCATTGACATGTTTTCACGAATAAAGGTTCTACCAGTAATTGACTCTAAAATATTGATGAATTCAAGTAAAAGTATAGGCTCAGAATTACCTATGTTAAATACTCGATATTTTTCAATTTTTCCTTCTTGATCTTTATGTATTAATCGAATGATGGCCTCTGAAATATCAGTTATATAGGTAAAGTCACGTTTTAGGTTACCATTATTAAATACATAAATTTTTTTTTTATTAAATAGGGCGTCTAAGAAAATCATAGGAGCCATATCAGGTCTCCCCCATGGCCCATAGACTGTAAAAAAACGAAGGGCAGTTGTTTCTAGTCCATACAAATGGCTATAGGTGTAAGCCATAAGTTCATTGGTTTTTTTTGTGGCAGCATATATACTAATTGGGTTATCAACTCGATCTGTCTCTTCAAAGGGTTTTTTTGTTTGATTACCATAAACTGAACTACTTGAAGCATAATAAAAATGCTGTACCCCATGAGACTTACAAAGATCAATCACGTTGAAAAAACCTTGAATATTTGTAGACACATAAGCAGAGGGATTATCTATCGAATAGCGAACGCCTGCTTGAGCAGCAAGATGGATTACTTGTGAAAAAGATTCCCTTTCAAATAACTCACTTATTTTGACTTTATCTAAAATATTTAATTGCTTAAATCTAAAAAGATTTTTGTGCTTTGAACCAATTCGTTTTAACTCTTTCAAACGGTTGTTCTTTAGTTCCACACTGTAATAATCGCTAATGTTATCCAATCCAATTATTTGATAACCGTTTTCAATGAGTGCCTTACATATATGAAAACCTATAAAGCCAACAGAACCAGTAACCAAAATTTTTTGAACCGACAAGAGCTATTTATTTTTTTTGAAGATTAAACTTTTTATCATATTTGCAGCAAAAACACATAAAATCCCAAAAAACACTCCAAAATATGTATCAACCACAAAGTGTTGGAAAAGAAACACCCTTGAGTAGGCTACAATCAGTACACTGATGAATATCAAGGTCTTAATACTTATAGATTTGAAATACCGCATAATAAAAAATCCATATACAGCTGCAGCTGCCGAGTGTCCTGATGGAAAAGATCTGAATTTATGAAAAGTCAAAGAAAATTGTTTAGGATCCCATTCAGCTGGTAAAGGATTGAAAAAACTAATTGGTCGGGGAACACTAGTAAAAACATATTCTTTTAAAAAAAAAATTCCAATACCCATAATTGCAAAAGTAAATAGAAAATGTGTCAACTCTCTTTTTAATGACAGATTATTTTTTTTTGATAAGTAAATAATGTAAAGAGTAGTAGGTATAGCAAATAGTCCGTCTCCGACAAAAGTAATTACCTTAAAAAGGTGATATAGAGATGGATTTGTAAACAGGTTAAATGAAAGTTCAACAACCCCCCTATTTATAAATATAACGGGCAGAAATAACGCATGTATAAAAGTAAAAAGGGCAAAAGAACTTGGCAATCCAATAATTGACGTCAAGGTTTTTTGAAATTGAAAATGTGTTAGGCCGATTTTCACATTCAATTATACAAAACCAATGTTTTCTTATTTTAAGATTAAAGTTAAATCTAAATTAAAAAATCTAAAACATACTTATATAAAAACATTTTACCCAATTTATTTACTCAATTATATCTAAAATCAAATAAAATATTCAACAAAATTTCTTCTATATAAAAAAACTGATGATATTATATTTTCAAATTTCTGATAAAATAATAAGATTACTATTTTTAATTAATGTATCCGTTTAAATCATGCTGAGAAAAAAACTCCCATATCAGCTCTGATGAGTTAATGTCATCCTCCATAAACCAAAAGTGTTCTCCTGCATAAACCTTATAATGATCGACTTTTGAACCATTCACTCCATTATCAAATAAAACTCTATGAACATAAAAACTGTCATCAGGATTAGAATCATATAATTCAGTAGTCTTAGGTTCATCACAATAATTATTTGATTTCCAGTAAGACAAGACTGATTCAATTCCTATTGATCCGATTGCAGAATTACCTTCATATGTTACAATAGGATCCTCTGTTCCGTGAATTTGTAAAACAGGGACTTCTTTGCCAGGATCACAATTATTTAATGTTTCGTTCGTCATCGACCCAGTTACTGATGCTATCGCAGCAATTTTGTTACTTAATTGACATGCAAGAAGATAACTGAAAAAACCTCCATTTGACATACCTGTAGCATAGACTCTATCTTGGTTTATATTATATTGATCCGAAATTAGTTCAATCAAAAAATCAATAAATTCTACATCATTAACCGAACTACCGTTTGTCCATCCACCAACATTCCAGTGAGGATAACCCCAGAAACTAGAGCCTTGGGGATATACAACTATAAAGTTTTCTCTTTCAGAAATTGAATTAAAGTTTGAAGTATACATGATAAAATCATTACTACCTCCAAATCCATGAAAAACAAATATCATTGACGAGGGAGAATCATGTGTGTAGGACTCTGGTATGTATACAGAAAAATCTCTGTCAATTCCTTGAAAAGTTATTCCGTACTCAGTGAGTCCATACTCAATTTCAGCAAACTCATTTTGATAATTACCATTGTTAGAGTCTTCCGGTAATTCAATATAATTATCATTTGAGTTACATGAAACAATCAGAAAAAAAAGCAATAATTTAGAAAATTTTTTAATCAAAATAAAGCTATTCAGGAATTTGGTTGTCTTTATTTTTATGGAAAATGAAATCAATAACTTCTTTATGTCTTTTTAAATATCTAGCAGAGCTACCAGCAGCAGTTGCTGAATAAAATCTTCGTGCCGCAACTCTGAAATTTCTTGATTCCTTTAAATTAATTAACAAATGAGCATATGCACCCATATTTATTGGCTCCTCTTGGGCCCATACAATATCATCAGTATTCTGATATTTTTTTATAATGGATTTAATATGTTCTTTTGGTAAGGGAAATAATTGTTCAATCCTAACGATTGCAACATCATTTCTTCCTTGTCTTTCTCTTTCTTCAAGAATATCATAATAGAATTTACCTGAAACAAAAACCAAGCTCTTTACATCTTCCACAGAAACAGTATTATCATCAATTAAAAGTCTAAATTCACCTTTAACAAAATCGTCTACGGAAGAATGAACCATCGGATGCCTTAATAAACTTTTAGGGGTAAAAATAATCAGAGGCTTTCTATAGTTTGCCTTTAATTGTCTTCTCAAAATATGAAACATATTTGCAGGTGTTGTACAATTAGCTACAAAAACATTATCCTTTGCACACAGCTGTAAATATCTTTCAATTCTGGCCGACGAATGCTCTGCTCCTTGACCTTCGTATCCATGAGGTAAAAATAAAACTAAGCCGTTTTGGGTTTTCCATTTAGCTTCACCTGAAAAAATGTATTGATCTATAATAATTTGAGCTCCGTTACTAAAATCTCCAAATTGGGCTTCCCATATGGTTAAAGATTTAGGGTCAGCCATTGCATAACCATATTCAAAACCAAGAACTCCATATTCTGATAACAAAGAATTGTAAATTGTAAATTTTCCCTGAGTATCATTTATGTTATTTAACAAGGATATTTCCTCCTCACTTTCTTCAACTTTAATTATGGCATGTCTGTGAGAAAAAGTACCCCTTTCAACATCTTGCCCTGAAATTCTCACATTATATCCCTCTTCTAACAAACTTCCATAAGCTAGATGCTCAGCCATTGACCAATCAAGTTTGTCATTATCGTACATAACTTGTCTATTATTTACTAATTTTTTGATTTTATTAATAAATTTTTTGTCGCTAGGTAGGTTTGAAATTATCTCAGCTATTTTATCAAGTTTAAGTCTAGGGTATGTCGTGTCAACTGGCTTAACCATTATCTCCCCCCAATTCATCTGTAAGTTATTGANAGTTTCATAATCAGACCACTCATCACTCATAAAATTTGTGATTCTTGTTTTCTCACTCTTTTTTGAATCCTCTAATTGATTTTCAAGTTTAGATCTATATTCTAATTCAATATTTTTAATTTCTTCCTCGGTCATTAAAGAATCTTTAATCAAACTTGAAGCATAAATATTTTTAGGGTTTGGATGTTTTGAAATTAATTTATAGAGTTTTGGTTGAGTAAATCTTGGTTCATCTCCCTCGTTGTGACCATATTTTCTATAACCTAATAAATCAATAAATACATCTCTTTTAAATTCAAGCCTAAAGTCTAATGCAAATAATACAGAATGAACAACAGCCTCTACATCATCAGCGTTCACATGAAGAACAGGCGATAGAGTCACTTTACCAACATCTGTACAATATGTGCTTGATCTTCCATCTAAATAATTTGTTGTAAAACCAACTTGATTATTGACAACAATATGAATTGTTCCACCAGTTTCATAACCATCAAGTCTAGCCATCTGAACTAATTCATAAACCAATCCTTGTCCTGCAATGGCNGCATCTCCATGTACAATAATTGGAAGAACCTTGTCAGAATTGTTATTGAAATACTTATCAAGTTTTGACCTTGATATTCCTTGAACAACTGACCCAACTGTTTCCAGGTGTGAGGGATTTGGAGCAATATTTAGATTGATTTTTTNGTTANTTTCTGTAATTCTTTCACTTGTCCATCCTAAATGATATTTAACATCACCATCAAAGATTTTCTCTTCATAATCTTTTCCCTCAAACTCACTAAACACACTTTTTGCAGATTTTCCAAATATATTTACAAGNGTGCTAAGTCTCCCACGATGAGCCATNCCCATAANAAACTCTTCTACTCCCTTTCCAGCAGCCTCTTCAATCAAGATATCTAGAGCAGGAATTAATGATTCNCCACCTTCCAATGAAAATCTTTTTTGTCCAACATATTTTGTNTGCAAAAAGTTTTCAAAAGAAACTGCTTCAATAAGTTTTNTCATTAATTTTCTCTTTTGAAAAGATGAAAATTTGGGTTGATTATTATTTATATTAAGTTTTTTCTGAATCCATNAAATAATTTCAGGTTTTCTAATATACATATATTCAACNCCNATACTATCACAGTAAATTTCCTCTAAGTGTGAAATAATTACGCTTAAAGGTTGAGGACCAAGACCAATAATATCGCCTGCATTGAATGTTGTATTTAAATCATCATTAGTGAGTCCAAAATTTTCAATAGAAAGAGTTGGCTTGTAAGTTCTTCTATCCCTTACAGGATTTGTTTTGGTAAATAGGTGACCTCTAGATCTATAGCCATTGATAAGATTAATAACCTTAAATTCTTTTTGAACGTGATCAGGAATTTGTGGGCTTATCCCCTCTAATATTTCTTCTTTTAGAAAGTCGCTATTTGCAAAATCATAGCCTTGAAAAAAAGCTTTCCAGCTTGGCTCGAGTGAATCAGGATCTTTTAAATACTGATCATATAGGTCAGAAAAATATCCTGCATGAGCAGCGTTAAGAAAAGAAAAATTGTCCACTTAGTTTAGTTTACTTAACAAATGTAAATAATATAAATATTTTAGATGTTCCTTTTCATTAGAGAATTGCCAAAATCTCGTAAAAAANCTTTCTTNTCTTCACTTATTTGTAGCCCATCTAACATTCTAAAGGCAATATTTGTAAAATTTTCAATTTCTGAAGATAAAATTTTTGGAATATTAGATTTTTCAAACAGACCTTTTACCTCTTCAATTTTGTCATCATCATCAGATGATTTCGATGAATATAATTTTATTAGTCTATCATTTTCATCAGAACTTAATAATTCTTTAGCCCTAATGAATAGCAAGGTCTTTTTGTTTTCAAGAATATCACCTCCGATTTTTTTACCAAATTTTTCCTCATCACCAAAAGTGTCTAAATAGTCATCTTGAATTTGAAAAGCTAAGCCTAAATTTTTTCCAAATTCATAAATGTCATTTTGATCTTTTGTCGATGCACCTGCTACAATTGCGCCCATCTTCATAGAAGCACCAATTAGAACAGCAGTTTTATACTCAATCATTTTTAAGTAATCATCAGCAGAGACGTCTTCCTTCTTTGAAAAATCAATATCCATTTGTTGGCCTTCACAAACTTCAANAGCTGTTTTACTAAAAAGCTNAGCCAATGAAACAAAGGTNTCACCTTTATAGTTTTCAAAAAGCTGATAGGCTAAAATCAACATTACNTCACCGGAAAGAATTGCAGTACTAAGATCCCATTTTTTATGGACCGTTTGATTTCCACGTCTTAAATGAGCCTCATCCATGATATCGTCATGAACTAAAGAAAAATTATGAAATACCTCAACCGCAAGAGCTGCATCAAGAGCTCCTGAATAATTGTCATTAAAAATATCGCAGGTTAGCAAGGTAAGAATAGGTCTTATTCTTTTACCTTTTAAACCAAGAATGTATGAAACTGGTTCATATAAATTTTTTGGACTACTAGGNNATTGAAAATCATTTAGATAAGACAAAAATTNAGAGCGATATNCTTCTACAGTTAACATTTTACAAAAGTACTAGATATATGATAATTGATTACTACTTTTTTAAAAATTGTATCAATTAATTTGCCATTGAAGAAAATTATAATANTATCTTACTAAATTTGTTGACATAAGTAAATAAAATGTACAGGTCTCATAATTGTGGTGAATTAAGAATTAATGATTTAAACAAGGAAGTTAAGCTTTCTGGTTGGGTCCAAAAAGTTCGTGATAAAGGATTTATCATGTGGGTTGACCTAAGAGATCGTTATGGCNTAACTCAGTTAATTTTTGATCAAGAAAGAACACCTTCTAATGTTATTGATTTAGCAAAAACTTTGGGAAGAGAGTTTGTTATTAATATTACTGGAAGTGTTATCGAAAGAAATTCAAAAAATGACCTTATGAGCACTGGTGATATTGANGTACTAGTACATGAATTAAAAATATTAAATACCTCGATTACTCCGCCCTTTACTATTGAAGATGAGTCTGATGGTGGTGAGGAATTAAGAATGAAGTATAGATACTTAGACATCAGAAGAGAGCCTGTAAAAAACAATTTAATACTTCGTCATAAAATCTCACAGCAAGCAAGAACATATTTGTCTAATAATTCATTTATTGAAGTTGAAACACCCTACTTAATTAAGTCAACACCTGAAGGTGCAAGGGATTTTGTAGTTCCATCAAGAATGAACCCTGGTGAGTTTTACGCCTTACCACAGTCACCTCAAACATTTAAGCAACTTCTGATGGTGGCTGGTATGGATAAATATTTTCAAATTGTTAAATGTTTCCGAGACGAAGATTTAAGAGCTGATAGACAGCCAGAGTTTACACAAATAGATTGTGAGATGGCTTTTGTAAGTCAGGAAGATATTCTAAATACTTTTGAAGATTTGGTTAAACACCTTTTTCAAAAAGTTAAAAATATTAAACTCGATAAATTCCCAGTGATGACTTATGATGATGCTGTTCAAAATTACGGATCCGACAAGCCCGACCTCAGATACAATATGAAATTTGTTGAATTAAATGATGTAGCAAAAAACAGAGACTTTAATGTGTTTAATAATTCTGAACTTATCGTTGGATTTATGATCAAGGGAGGGAATAGTTTTACAAGAAAAGATATTGATAAATATACGGATTGGGTCAAAAGACCTCAAATAGGAGCTGGTGGATTGGCATACCTAAGAATTCAAGAGGATGGTACTTACAAATCATCTGTTGACAAATTTTACGATCAATCTGACCTAGAAAATTGGGCTAATAAAGCTGGAGCAAAACAGGGTGATATTTTATTTATTTTAAGTGGTGATAAACACAAGGTAAGAACTCAGCTAGGCGCTTTAAGAGTTCACGTAGCTGATAATTTAGGATTAAAAAATCCGGAAGAATTTAAACCACTTTGGGTTGTAGATTTCCCTTTATTAGAATGGGATGAAGAAACTGGTGCTTTTCATGCAATGCATCACCCATTCACATCTCCAAAACAAGAACAAATAGATTTAATAGATTCTAATCCTGCAGCGGTAAGGGCTGATGCTTATGATTTAGTCCTGAATGGAAATGAAATTGGAGGAGGATCCATAAGAATTCATGATAANAAAATACAACAAAGNATGTTCGATTGTCTTGGATTTACAAAAGAGGAAGCAGAAAAACAATTTGGTTTTTTAATGAACGCTTTTGAATATGGGGCTCCCCCTCATGGTGGTATTGCATTTGGACTTGACAGGCTAGTTGCAATTATGGGAGGAAATGAAATTATTCGAGATTTCATTGCGTTTCCTAAAAATAACTCTGGAAGAGATGTAATGATTGATTCACCATCTACAGTTTCAGATGAACAACTAAAAGAAATAAATCTTAAGACTACACTTTAGATCTTTGAAAAAAATTATTCTAATATTTTTTATTCTTTCTGTCTCACTAATCCTATTTGGACTACTGACTGAATCTGAGAATTATCAAAAATATATTGGTTTCGGAGTACTAATTTTATTTTTTATCGTCTTTCCTCTTTTTTCATATCATCGATGGAAGGACAAGAAAATGAAAGACTATTATCTAAATAGTGAGAATCTTAAAAAATTTAAAGAGAATAGTGACCTTTAATTTAAATTTCTTCTTGAGATAAAAAATTTATCCAATAAATCTTTACACTCATTTTGAAGTATACCTCCAAAAACTTTAGTCTTAGGATGAAGTTTAGTTCCTAATTTTTTAAAACCTCTTTTGGGGTCTTCTGCACCAAAATAAATTTTTGAAATTCTACTCCAATACAATGCTCCTGCGCACATTTGACAAGGTTCAAGTGTTACATAAACGGAACAGTTTTCCAAGTATTTTCCACCAATGTAATTTGATGCAGAAGTTATCGCAAGAATTTCTGCATGAGCAGTAACATCATTTAGAGCCTCAACCATATTATGCGCCCTTGCAATAATTTTATTATCAGCTACAATCACAGCACCAATTGGGACCTCTCCTTTTGATAATGCTATTTTAGCTTCATCAATTGCCTTACTCATAAAATAATTATCGTCAAATTCTATTTTCATTGTATTTTATTGATATTCAACTCCAGTTATTTTATTATAAACATTCAGTGCTTTCCTGTCCGAAAGAGAAGCTACATAATGACATATTTCAAGTAGTCGTGAATAAAGATTATCATGATTTAAATTTGTTGTTGAGGGTAACAACTTTATGATTAAATCATCATAACTGGTTTGAGAACCTTCGTAATATCTATTCACAGAAGAAATAAAAGTGTCTAATAATTTATTAATAATATTATAGCCTGCAACCTCTTTCTCAATTACCTCTTTTGATTCATATATTTTTTCAATACTAATTTTTATAATATCTGCAATTTGAGGTTTGAACTTACTTTTTTTCAATAGAGCCACATTAAATTTTCCATTCAAAATATCATCTTCATTCTCAATGAATATCTCAACTGCTTCATTAATTAGTGTATTAATTGATAAGGCCCTCAAATAACTAACTCTATCAATTGTGTTATTTAAAGAATGGTATTTTTCTGTGTTAATTGAATCCCTAACTAGATTAATTAAATATTCTAGTGCATAATCCTCGTCTACTAGTCCTAAATTTATTCCGTCTTCAAAATCAATTATCGTATAGCATATATCATCGGCTGCCTCAACCAAAAAAGTTAAAGGGTGTCTATTATACCCTCCATCATTTTTAGACAAACCAAGTTCATTAGCAATATCAAAATATATGTTTTTTTCATTTTGAAAGAAACCATATTTTTTATCTGAAACATTCGAAGTTGGATTGATTGGTAATGACTCTTTTGGGTATTTTATAAAAGCTCCCAGAGTCGCATAGCTTAGTCTTAAACCTCCTTCTCTTCCAGGGCGTGACTGAGTTAAAATTTTAAACCCATTTGCATTACCTTCAAAATCACATAGGTCTTGAAATTCTTTATCATTTAAAATGGCTCCAAATTTTTTTCCTGGCCCTGACATAAAATACTGACCAATGGATTTTTCACCTGAATGACCAAAGGGCGGATTTCCAATATCATGTGCTAATGAGGCTGAAGCAACTATGGCTCCAAAATCATTTGCATGATAACCCAAATCATTTTTTAAATAAGGATATTTTTTTAAAATTTCAACACCAACTCTCCTACCTAGAGATCTGCCAACAACACTGGTTTCTAAACTATGTGTAAGTCTTGTGTGAACAAAATCTCCTTGTGAAAATGGAACAACTTGAGTCTTATCTTGAAGGCTCCTAAACTCAGACGAAAAAATGATTCGATCATAATCTACATCGAATCCAAGCCTTGTTTCGTCTTGATCAATTCTTTTTCTTTTAAAGTTATCTCCATGTCTCTTAAGAGACAGTAATTTTTCCCATTCCATAGAAAACTATAATACCCCCAATAATAATAAAAATGCAATTAATAAAATCATAACTGCAACTAAATTTCTAATATAATTAAGGGTTATCTTTTTAAGAGATTTGAATCCTATATAAGAACCTATAATTGCTGAAAGCGTTGCTGCTAAACCAAGGGCAACATAATTTGATATTTCAAAATCTTTAATGTTAGATATGTAAACACCAATTCTTGTGAGATCAACAAAAAAGGATATTACTACGGTTGTTGCTATAAACACAGTTTTATCTAAATCCATCTTAATCAAAAAGGCACTTCTTAGCGCACCCTGATTTCCNGTAAGACCTCCAAAAAAACCACTTAGTATACCTCCTAACGGAAGAATGGTTTTATTAAACTTTAACTTTTTAAAAAATGGAATTAAATCAATTAGCGCAAAAAATATTAGGATAATTGCTATTACAAATTGTAGGTAAGTAACATCTGTTTCTTTAATAAATAAATTATGACTAAAAAGTGTATCATTACTTATATAGAATAAGGAGTACGATCCTGCAAATGCAAATATAACTGCTGGTATTCCAAATTTAATTAAGACTTCTTTATTGAATTGTTTTCCGATGATTGTTAGCTTAAATATGTTGTTGCAAAAGTGAACAATTCCAGTAAGTGATATTGCAATTTCAGGAGGAAAAAAAATAAGCATTACAGGTGTGAGTATTGTGCCCAAACCAAAGCCAGAAAAAAAGGTCAGAAGTGCAGCCAGAAATGCTACTATAGCTATTATTAAAATTTCCATTTTTAATTTTAAATTCTCTTATAATATAATATTCATTTATATTTATTTAAAATTATTTTGAAATGAAAATCAAATTATCATTACTATTTTTTGTTTTGTCGTTTTTGACAATTTTCGGACAAAATAATGAAGTTTATGAAAGCTGGTCAAAAGTTGGTGTGGAATACAAATTAAATGATTTTGTAAACCTTAACTTTTCAGGTACCCTTAGACTAAAATCAATCGGTAAAACATACAAGAAATCATTTTTTGAACTTGAATCAGATTTTAAAATTCAAAAAAAATTAGTTTTTGGGTTGGGTTACAGAAATTTGGACGAATTAGACGATGAAGGTGGAATTCAAGGTCATGAAAAATTTAACCGATATCACGCCTATATTAGAAAGTCGTTGGACTACAAAAATTTCAATTTTAGATTCAGAATCCAGTATCAAAAAAAGATTCAAAATAAAATTGATAATCCAGAACATAGAAATTTTTGGAGATTAAAATTAGACAGTGAATACGACATTAAAAATTGGAAATACGACCCGAGAATTGGTTTTGAAATGTTTCTCAGAGACGAAATTAACTTTGGTGAAAATTATGAAAGGTATAGGGTTTATGTGGGGACAAAATTTAATCTGAAAAAAAGAAAAAGTTTATCTCTAAGATATCTAATTCAAAAATACTTAAATAATCAAAATCCAACTCTTCATATCTTAAGGTTAAGTTATAACTACGAAATAAGGAAAAAGAAGAAAACAATTACTTAACATAAACTCTACTTTCAATAACATTTAATTAATAAAAAGTTAAGGATAAGGTTATTAAAATCTTTAATTCTGATTGTTTATTTGTGTCATAATTTAAAACTAAAACAATAATGAAAAAATTACTATTATTATCAATCGCCTTACTTGCATTTAATGCATGTGACGATGATAACGACCCTGCTCCAGTAGATCCAGTAGATCCAGTAGATCCAGTTTCTGAAACTATTAATGTTACTGGTATGCTTCAAGGAACTCACAGCTGGACTTCGAACAATATTTATGTTCTTAACCAAAAAGTTGTTGTAGACGCTGGTGCGACACTTAACATTGAAGCTGGTACTATTATTAAAGGTAGTGCTGGTCAAGGTTCTTTAGCTTCTGCACTTGTAGTTGCAAGAGGAGGAATGATTAACGCTGTTGGTACAGCTGATGCTCCAATTATAATGACCTCTGTTTCTGATAATATAGAAGTAGGNCAAACCGCTGGTACTAATTTAGGTGCTACCGATCAAGGTCTTTGGGGAGGTCTATTAGTATTAGGAAATGCACCTTCTTCATTTAGTGGTGATGTTTCTGAATTACAAATTGAAGGTATTCCTGCAGACGATACATTTGGTCTTTACGGAGGAAGTAATGCAGGTGATAATTCTGGAACTATTTCTTATGTATCTATTAGACACGGTGGTGCTGTAATTGGTGCAGATAATGAGATTAACGGATTAACACTTGGTGGTGTTGGTAACGGAACTACTATCAATAACGTTGAAGTAGTGGCTAACTCTGATGATGGAATCGAATTCTTTGGTGGAACAGTTGATGTTACCAATGCTCTTGTTTGGGCTTGTGGTGATGATTTAATTGATATTGATCAAGCATATTCTGGTACTGTAAGCAATGCNATTGTACTTGCTGGAGCTAATTCTGACCATGGATTGGAGATTGACGGACCAGAAGGTTCTATGGAGGATCAATTCACACTTAACAACATTACATTGGTTGGTTATTTTGACGCTGAAGGTGGTGAATATGCTGATTATAGATCAAATGCTATGGGAGCTTCTAATAATGTAGCTGCGTATAACTTCTTTGCAGGAAAAGATGTTGAATTAGATAATGATGGTGTTGCGACTAATTATAATGATGGTTTATTAACTTTTGGAACTTGGCAGATTGAAGTACCAGATGGTGATAGCCTAGAAGAAATATTTAACAACAAAGCTGATAATGTTACTGTTACAGGTTTTGGATCTACTGCTTCAAATGTTGCAGCTGGATCACAAACAGTTGGATGTGACACATCTGCTTTAGCATGGACATATGCAAACGCTGCAGCTGGTTTAGGCTGGTAATAATTTGTTAACACATACAATAAGTTTAGTTAACATGTTTACTTAACTTATAAAATAGATTTGTGCCTGAGTAAAATTTTACTCAGGCACTTTTTTTTAAAACAAACTACTATGAAAAAAAACTTACTATTCTTTGTTACTCTAGCCATAACCTCAATTATATTTTCTCAAGAAGGGAAAATTAGTGGCTTAGTAATGGATGGCGAATACGACGAACCAATGGCATTTGCAAATGTAATTGTTAAAGGTTCAACAATAGGAACTACAACAGATTTTGATGGAAAATACTCATTAGANCTTGAACCAGGTGAATATACTTTAACATTNTCGTTTGTGGGATACCAAACGATTGAAGTAAGCGAAGTAATTATAAAAAGTGATGAAGTTGAACAAGTAGATGTTACTCTATCTACTAATACTTTAGATGAAATTATAATTACCACTACAGTCAGAAAAAATACTGAGTCTGCTGTATTAGATATTCAAAAAAAATCTGCTGTAATGCTTGACGGGCTTTCATCTCAAGGGATTAAAAAAGCTGGGGCAAGTAATATTGCAAGTGCTGTAAAATCTGTTCCTGGTGTTTCAGTGCAAGGAGGTAAATATGTTTATGTTAGAGGACTTGGAGATAGGTATACGAAATCCATTTTAAACGGAGTTGATATTCCTGGTCTAGATCCAGACAGAAATACTATTCAAATGGATATTTTTCCAACAAATATTCTCGAAAATATAATTGTTATTAAAAGTGCTGCAGCAGAATATCCTGCAGATTTTACTGGAGGTGTTGTTGACATTGTAACCAAGGACTTTCCAACTAAAAAAGAATCATCTTTTTCACTAGGAACTTCATACAACTCTGAAATGCATTTTAAAAATGATTATTTAAATGGTCCAAACGAGAATACAGATTTTATTGGATTTGATAGTGGATCTAGGGATATTCCTATTAGNAGATTTCAANATATNCCNGGGACATTTGATAATGATATTGTATTAACCCAACTCACNTCATCTTTTAATCCAATTCTAAANGCTGAAAGAAAAACNAGTAAAAATGATTTTAATTTTGGGTTTACGACTGGNAATCAATTCGATGTNGGTAAAGACNATAAATTGGGTTACCAATTCTCTTTGTCATACAGAAATGAAACTTCATTTTACAAGAACAGAATCGATAACAGATTAACTAAAGATCCAAATGACACATCCAATTATAATCTGCTTACTAGTAGGCTAAGCTCTGGAGATGAAGGTGTAAATAACATAATACTTAGTGGACTTGCTGGATTAGTTTATAAAAGGGAAAATTCTAAATATAAATTTAACCTTTTACATATTCAAAATGGTGAATCTGTTGGAGGATTCTTTAATCAAGAAGCTTCACAAGGTGGTGCTGGAGGAGGAATTGAGCAATACTCTAAAGATGTCATACAATACACTCAAAGATCAGTTACTAATATTTTGTTGAACGGAATACACAATGGGGAAAAAGGTTGGAAAACAGAATGGAAAATATCACCAACATTTTCAACCGTAAAAGATAAAGATCATAGAACAACCTCATTTCAAATTACTCAGGACGGAACCGCAATAATTGCTCCTAGTTCGTCAGGGTATCCGCAAAGAGTTTGGAGAGATCTTTCGGAATTTAATATTGCAAATCAAATTAATTTTTTGAAGAAATATACAATTAAGGAACAGCCTGCAAAGCTAAAATTTGGTGGTAGTATGACTTATAAATCCAGGGATTTTGAATTAGATAGTTATCTTTTTACCTCTACAAATCCAGTAGTCCCAAATGGAGATGCAAATACATTATTGAGTTCTGAAAACATTTGGACTCCAACATCACAACAAGGTGTTCACCTTTTATTTGGCAATCTTTATCAACCTGCTAACTCTTACGAAGGAGAACAAAGAATCTATGCTGGATATTTTTCAAATGAATTTGAGTTGTTAAAGAATTTAAAGTCTGTATTGGGTGTTAGAACGGAATTATTTCAGTCCTTTTACACCGGCCAAAACCAAAGCGGTAGTGAGATATTTAACAATTCTAAAATTATAGATAATTTTGATATTTATCCATCTGCAAATCTAATTTTGAGCTTAAACGAAAATTCAAATTTAAGATCTTCGTATTCAAAAACTACAGCGCGCCCTTCCTTTAAGGAAGCCTCAAGAGCTCAAATTTATGATGCAATTTCTGATAGGTTATTTATNGGAAATCTAGATTTGAAGCCATCCTATATTGATAATNTAGATTTNAGATATGAGGTATTTGGAGATAAAGGTGATATTATTGCAATAAGTGGTTTTTATAAAACTTTTAAAAATCCAATTGAATTGACATTTTTTGCCTCAGCCCCAAATCAATTAACTGCAAGAAATCTTGGGTCAGCTGAAGTATATGGTGCTGAATTTGAAATAAGGAAACCCTTAAACTTCATCTCTGATGATATTAGAAAATGGAGATTCTCACTTAACGCATCATTAATAGAATCATCTCTTGAAATGTTTGAAGATGAATATAATAATAGATTGAATGCTGCAAGAGATGGGGAATCGATTTCAACAACTAGAGACTTACAAGGTCAATCCCCTTTTCTNATAAATTCAAATATCGAATTTTTGAATGAAGAGACTGGGTTTCAATATGGACTGTTTTATAATGTGCAAGGAAGAACATTGGAGGTGGTAGGTACTGGAATTGTTCCTGATGTTTACACAGTTCCTTTTCATAGTCTTAATTTCAATTTAACTAAATACCTAGATGATGATGGAAAATCTTCAATCAGCATTAAAGCAAAAAANATTCTAAATAGTAAAAAAGAAAGTGTTTANGAATCCTTTAATATATCTGATGAAATTTGGACATACAGAAATCAAGGTACAGAAATTTCAATTGGCTATAGTTTAAAGTTTTAATATAGAGCTGATACTCATCAATATGCTCTTAATTAATGTTAACTAAATAAAAATATTTAGTTAACGCTAACTTTACAAATCAAGTGTTACTTTACTATATAAAATTATAATAAAATGAAAAAAATTACGCTTCTTGTTTTAACTCTATTTTCTTTTACATTTGCATTTTCGCAATCAAACCTAAAGGGTAGAGTTATTGATTCAAACGGATTTCCTCTTCCTGGTGCTACATTAATAGTTGATGGAAATAAAGGTGCTGTTTCTGATTTTAACGGATTCTACAGATTTGTAAATCTGGATTCTGGTTCTGTTGAAATTAAAGTATCCTATATAGGATTTGAAGGTGCTACTGCATCTGTTGAGTTAACCGATAACTCAACAACTACAAAAGATTTTACATTAGAGCCATCAGCTACTGAATTAGCTGAAATTGTTGTCTCTGGTTATTCCAGTGGAATTNTTAAAGGATTAAATCAGCAAAAAGCNGATTTAAATGTNACGAACATTATTTCTGCTGACCAGGTTGGAAAATTTCCTGATGACAATGTCGGTGACGTTTTAAAGAGAGTCGCNGGGGTGTCTATGCAAGGAGACCAAGGTGAAGCTAGAAATATTGTGATAAGAGGTTTTGCTTCNGCATTGAACTCTGTGACACTTAACGGAGATAGAATTCCNTCTGCTGAGGGTGATAANAGAAATGTTCAACTTGANCTGATTCCTTCAGCCATGATTCAAACAATAGAGGTTAACAAATCTATGACGCCTGATATGGAAGGAGATGCTATCGGAGGATCTGTAAATTTAGTAACAAGATCAAATCCAAGCTCATTCAGGGCATCTGCAACGCTTTCAGCAGGTGATGAACCTATTAGATCAGATGGTTCTAACTCTAATTTTGCTTTTGTAATTGCAGATAAAATGAACGATAAACTTAGCTACTCATTTAGTACGTCTGTTCAAACTAAAAGTTATGGATCGGATAATATTGAATTTGAATGGAATGATCCAGACGATTGGGCTGAAGAAGGCGCTATTGGAGAGCATGATATAAGAAGATATGATGTAAAGCGTACAAGAAGGAGCGTTGGTTTAAACCTTGATTATGAAATAAATGACAACAACTCTTTATTTGTAAAAACTATTTACAATCATAGAGATGATTGGGAGAACAGATTTAGAGTAAGAATTGCAAATATTGATGATTGGACAGCTGATCCATCAGAAGGAGTAAGGGTAAGAAAACAAACCAAAGGTGGTATTGGCGATGATATAAATGACAACAGAAGATTAGAAGATCAAAGAGTTAGTAAAATTTCATTTGGTGGNGATCACTTAGCTGGAAATTTACAAATTGATTGGAAAGTAAGTACATCTAAAGCTAGCGAAGAAAGACCTAATGAAAGATATGTTAGGTTTCAAAATAGTAGTGTTCCACTTAACTCAATTGATTTGAGTGATCCTGAATATCCTGTATTTAACTTTTCTGGAAATGAGTGGAATGATCCTGCTGAATATGGATTCAGACATTTTGAACAAGCACAAAAATACACTGAAGAAGAAAATTCAAGTGCTNAAATAAACTTTGAATTACCTTATAATGANGGAGATGACAAATTTAAGTTTGGTGCCAAGTACAAAATAAAAGAAAAAATGAGAAATGACTTCTGGGAAGGTTTTGAAGACGGTTTCCCATTTGATACAATGGCTGATGCTGATTATTTTAATGCTTCAATCGACGGTTATGAGCCAGGAGATCAGTACATGCTAGGAAATTTTGCAACTGCTGAATGGTTAGGNGCTCAANANTTNTACTCTGGNGATGGAAGTGAAATTTTATTTGAGGAATTTGCTGGGGAAATTTATAGTGCTGACGAAAAAGTTGCCGCAGCATACGCTATGGTTACAGACAAATTAGGTGATAAGACAACTNTAGTTGTTGGTGCAAGGTTTGAACANACAGATATAGATTANACNGGAAGGGTTTATGATGAGGANGGTGATTATAATTCAGTTGATGATATCGAAANTGTTTCTGGATCAAACTCATATTCAAACATACTTCCAAGCTTGAATTTACAACACGAGTTTAGTGATAAGTTTATTGCTAATTTGGGTTACAGCAATAGTATTGCTAGACCAAATTATTATGACTTGGTTCCTTATCAAGCGGTAGTTTCTAGTGATGAAGAAATTGCAGTAGGTAACCCTGATTTAGAAGCATCTCTGTCAAATAATTTTGACCTAATGCTTGATTACTATTTTGGAGGAACAGGATTAATTTCTGTTGGAGCGTTCTACAAAAATATTGATAACTGGTTATACACATTTACAACTGAAAATTATGTTTATAATGGTACTCCTGATTATGAATACGAACAAGTAAGAAATGGNTCCAATGCCTCTGTTACTGGTCTTGAATTTGGATTACAAACTAGGCTGCTTAAAAACTTCACATTAATGGCTAATTATACTTTTACAGACTCAANTACTGATGGAATTGAGGGTAGAGATGATGTTCCACTTGCTGGTGCAATTGAAAACATGTATAATGCATCTTTAGCTTATGAAAGCAAGAAGTTTTTTGTAAGAGCATCTGTTAACTTTGCAGGAGAAGCTTTAGACGANATTGGAGGAGATCCNTGGGAAGATAGATANTATGATGAACAACTTTTTGTTGATTTAAATGCTACCTANAGACTTTCAGATAAATTAAGTATTTTTGCTGAAGCAAAGAATTTAACAAATCAACCANTAAGATATTTCCAAGGTGTTAAAGAAAGAACAATGCAACTTGAATATTATAGTTANAATTGGAATGTTGGATTGAAATATGACTTTTAGTAAATGAATAAATTTACTTATATAACTACTTTTTTTGTAGTATTAAGTTTAACAACATATAGTCAAGAGCCAGTATTTACTGGCTCTTACTCTGTTAAAGAGGTTGTTGCTGATATAGAAACAGAACCAGTAATAACAAATGATGATGCAGCTGATGATATTTGTATTTATAATGATTATCAATATCCTGATAGCTCTTTAATTATAGCGACTGACAAAAAGTATGGCTTGGTTATTTACGGATTAGACGGTAA
>NZHJ01000023.1 GCA_002691265.1 Flavobacteriaceae bacterium
AATACATGTAATGAAAATAATTTTTTTAGTCCAGGAGATATTGAAGATAATGTTATACTTCTAACCCATGAATCTAATTATTACAATAGCTTAATAAATCAAAAATTAGAAAGGAAAGAAATAAGAGCTATCGGATTTCCTATGTCACAAAAACTTATCCAAAGAGAAAAAAAAATAGTTCAAGGCACTGTTGAATGTGCCCTCAATTCAATCAGATTTGGAATTTCAATGAATATAGCAGGTGGTACACACCACGCATTTTCAAATCGTGCAGAGGCATTTTGTATTTTAAATGATCAAGCCATAGCGGCAAATTTTTTAATAAAAAAAGGTTATAGCAAAAGAATCTTAATATTGGATTTAGATGTTCACCAGGGAAACGGAACCGCAGAAATATTTAGAGAAAATAAAAACGTTTTCACTACTTCATTTCATGGAGAAAAAAATTATCCATTTAGAAAAGAAACTAGTGATTTTGATTATGGTTTTAGTGATGGAACATCTGATAGAGAATACTTAAAAAAAATTAAGTACGATATTCCTCGACTAATCGATAATTTTGAACCAGATTTTATTTTTTATTTATCTGGTGTTGATATAATTGAAAATGACAAACTAGGAAGATTAGCTGTTTCGATAAAAGGTTGTAAAGAAAGGGATAGATTTGTATTAAATTATTGTAAAACCAACAAAATTCCTGTACAGGTAAGTATGGGTGGAGGATATTCCCCATTATTGAAAGATATAATAGAAGCACATTCAAATACTTTCAGATTAGCACAAGAAATATATTTTTGAATAAAATTTAAATTATAAAAAAAACCCTCAAAATTGAGGGTTTTTTTTATTCAGCTAAATGAATTTAGTCTTTTAATTTAATTTTTTTGTCACCGACAACTAAGGCATTAAAAACTTGACCTTCTTTTAAAATAGCTGGCTTACCCTTGATAAGAAGTAATGGTGCAGCGATTACCGCTCCTGTTGCAACGGCAACAGCAGTTTTAGATTTACCAGCAAAATCATACTTTAAATTCACTGGAACAGATTGTCCGTCTACTGCTTTGATAAAATCTACACTAAAAGATAACTTACCCTTAGTTCCTGCCGCTTTTCTTTTGACAGACTGTGTGATTGTACCATTAACAAGCGTCCCTTGTTTAATTAATACATTACCATCAATATCAGTAATATCCATTTGAACTCTCAAAGCTATTACTTCACCGGTTTCAACTTTTCGACCACCTTTTTTATCTGAAGATATAGTTTCAGTTAAAACAACAGGGACTCTAGTTCCAGCAGTTAATAAGACCATCTCATCTTCTTTCTTTGCAGATTTCACATCGGAAAAAGTCATCCTTTCTCCATTTTCAAAAGTAACCAGTAGAACCTCGCTAAGATCAAGAGAAAAAGCTACTGAAAGTCCTTCTTTTTTGTATTTTAAGGTGGTGTCGGAAATTTCAGTAATCTGAACATTTAATTCCGATCCGTCCTTTTTAATGATTTGGTCTTGTGCATTTGCATAAAAACCAAAAAGCATAAATGCTATGAATAATACTTTTTTCATAATTATTGATTTATAGTTTGTTTTCCTCAATATACAAAATTGATTTTTAATCACTTACCGATACAAAATTTTGAAAATATATTTCCCAGTACTTCGTCATTTGATATTTCACCAGTTAGTTCACCTAAAAAATAAATTGCTTGTTTAATGTCAATTGCCAATAGATCAGATGATATATTTTTAGATATTGAGATTTTTACCTTGTGAATTTCTTCATAAGTTTTATTTAATAAGTCATAATGTCTTGAGTTTGATATAGTGGAATTATCAATCTGGCTTGTTAAGTTATTTACGTATGAAATAATTTCATCTTTTAAATTATCAATATTTAACTTGTTTTTCGCACTTATTAATATGGGGTTAAATTCGTCTAAATCACTTACTGAAGTTTCAGATTTTATATCAATTTTATTTAATAATGTTATCAATTTAGTATTTGGAAATTTATTATCAATCTCAGTAAGATAATTTACATAATAATTTAATTTTTCTTGATTTAGAGTAGAGTAATCAATCAAAAAAATAATGATTTCTGATTCATTCATTTTTTTTAAAGTTCTCTCAATTCCAATAGTCTCAATTTCATCATCTGTATTTCTAATACCCGCTGTATCTATAAATCTGCAGTTAACGCCATTTATATTTATTTGATCTTCAATTGTATCCCTTGTTGTTCCTGCTATAGAGCTTACAATTGCACGTTCTTCATTAAGTAATGTATTTAACAAGGTAGATTTTCCTGTATTAGGTTCACCAACTATAGCTATTGGTATTCCGTTTTTAATAACATTCCCCGTCTTAAATGAATCTATTAGCTTTTTTAAATTAAAAGTAATTTTATCTAATAATTTATTTAATTCCTTTTTGTTGGCAAACTCTACATCCTCTTGTGAAAAATCTAATTCTAATTCAATCAATGAAGCAAAATTTACTAGCTCAGTTCTCAATTCATTAATATCATTTTTAAAACCTCCTCTCATTTGGTTCATAGCCAGCCTGTGTGAGGCCTCAGTATTACTAGATATCAGATCAGCAACCGATTCAGCTTGATTTAAATCCATTTTACCATTTATAAAGGATCGCATTGTAAATTCTCCTGGGTTAGCCACCCTACAATTATGATTTAGTAGCATTTGAATGATAGAATCCTGAATAAAAATACTTCCATGACATGAAATTTCGACCAAGTCTTCCCCTGTATATGATTTAGGGTTTCTAAAAACAGTTATTAATACCTTATCAATGGTTCTATCATCTTCTACAATGTAACCCAACTGAACAGTATTAGCTTTTTGGTCTATTAATTTGATTTTTTCTACTCCATTAAATATTTTGTCAACAATTGAAACACTTTCAGGACCAGATATTCTAATCATGGAAATAGCTCCAATTCCAGATGGTGATGCTAATGCTAGTATGTTGTCATTTTTTATCAAAGCTATTTAGATTTAATGTAAAAGTAAATAATAGGTACTAATAGAATTAGAACAGTGAATAAATTAGTCAATACAACAGCAGGTAAAATAAAAATAGTACTAAAAAAACCAGCAATTGCTCCACCCAAATGTGCTTCATGACCAATATTATCATTAACTTTTTTCATTGAATAAATAGAATAAAACAAATAACCTAGGCCAAAGAGATATCCAGGCATCGGTAAAACAAAAAAGAATAAAGTCATATCAGGATTTAACAAAATAGCTGAATATACAATACCCATTACCGCACCGCTGGCACCAACAGCGCTGTAATTTATATTATTTGAATTAAATCTATAGGTTAGCCAATTTCCAAATATCAAACTTGTAAAATAGATAATTAAGAAATTTATCTCACCAACTCTAAAAATAACAGCATCTACAAAAAAATAAAGAGTAAACATATTAACAATCAAATGAGTCGTATCAACATGTAAAAAACCAGATGAAATGTATCTAATTTTCTCACCACTTTTTATATGCATAGGACTGAACTTATATTTATTAAAGAATATGCGGTCTCTAAATCCTTTGTAAGAGAAAAAAATATTTAAACCTATAATTATAATCGCAACAGAGTTCACAGAAAAATATAAATGATGTCAAATATAATATATATTTGCCTCAAAGGAATTACATGCATTTACTTGTCTACATTATTGTTTATCCATTTATGTGGTTGATTTCAAGAATGAGTTTTAAATTAATCTACTTATTCTCTGATATGATGTATTATTTGATTTATTACATATTTTCTTATCGAAAAAAAGTTGTTAGAGAAAACCTAAAACTTGCCTTCCCTAAAATGTCTATTGAAGAGAGGATAAAGATTGAAAAAAAATATTACAGGTATCTTTCTGATATTTTTCTTGAGTCATTTAAATCAATGAATATTTCCGAAGATGAAATGAAAAAAAGATATAAGTTTAAAAATCCTGAACTCCTTGAAAGAATTTATGATAAAAACCAAAACTTAATTCTAATAGCTGGTCATTATTGTAGTTGGGAGTGGATATTCATCCTTGATAGATTCACGAAATATAAAATTAATGGGATTTATAAAAAATTATCAAATAAGTACTTTGATAAATGGGCAAAGAGAAACAGAAGTAAATATAACGGAGATTTAATATCAACTAAGGATACTTTTAGAGAAATTTTGAAAAAATCTAAAACATCAGAATTAAACTTATATGGGTTTGCATCTGATCAATCACCAAGAAAAAATAAAGCTAATTATTGGGGTGTATTTTTAAATAACTATGTTCCAATACATACTGGTGCAGAAACAATTGCAAAAAAATATAATATGGCTGTTGTATTCATGGATGTTCAAAAAATTAAAAGAGGTTATTATGAAGCATCTTTTATAACAATTACAGAAGAACCAAAAAAGTATAAGGATTATGAAATAACAGAAAGATTTATTGAACTTTTAGAAAAACAAATAATTAACAAGCCTGAATATTATACCTGGACACACAAAAGATTTAAACACAGGAAAACTTTATCTACCTGAAATTTTTAATCTCTGTTATGAATTTTGCTGATAATTCGTCAGCACTTTTTTGAGATTTTGCCTCTGAATATACTCTTACAATCGGTTCCGTATTGCTTTTTCTAAGTTGTACCCAAGAATCTTCAAAATCAATTTTTAATCCATCTACACTACTTGTTTTTTCATGAGAATATTTCTCTTTAATGTTATCAATAATAGAGTCTAAGTCCAAATCGTGACTTAAGTCAACTTTTTCTTTTGACATGAAATAGTCTGGATATTTTTTTCTTAGATCAGAACATGAAATGTTTAATTTGGATAAATGAGTTAGAAATAGAGCAATACCAACCAGTGCATCTCTACCGTAATGTAATTCCGGTAAAATTATACCACCATTACCTTCACCGCCGATAACAGCATTTTTCTCTTTCATTTTTTCAACAACATTAACCTCTCCAACTGCACTTGAAAAATATTCACAACCATATGATTCGGTGATGTCTCTAAGCGCTCTAGATGAACTTAAATTGCTTACAGTTATTCCTGGATTATTTTTTAAAAAGTAATCAGCACATGCAACTAAAGTATATTCTTCTCCAAAAACTTCTCCATTTTCTGAAACAAAAGCCAATCTATCAACATCAGGGTCTACAACTATTCCAAAATCAGCTTTTTCTTTAATTACCAATTTAGATAAATCGGTTAGGTTTTCTTTTAGAGGTTCAGGATTGTGTGGAAACTCCCCGTTAGGATCACAATAAAGTTTTATCACTTCCACACCCAACTTATTCAGTAAATTAGGTACAGCAATTCCACCCGTAGAATTTACAGCATCAACCACAACTTTAAAGTTTCTGCTTCTGATTAAATCAGCATCAACTAATGGTAAATTTATAATCAAATCAGTATGAGTGTCAATATATTGATTTTTGAATTCAACCTCACCTATATTTTTGGAGTTATATTTATATGAAGGGTTTGAATTTGCTATTTTTAATAGTTTCTCACCATCTTTAGCATTGATAAACTCACCTTTATTATTTAATAACTTTAATGCATTCCAATTTCTTGGATTGTGACTAGCGGTGATTATAATTCCAGCATCAGCATTTTCCAAAGGAACAGCAATTTCAACTGTAGGTGTCGTGGATAAACCTAAACAAACAACATTTACACCCATCTTTATTAAAGTATCTAGAACTAAGTCTTCAACCATTTTACCAGAAGTTCTTGCATCTCTACCAACAACTACTTTATTGTTAATGATGAGTTTTTCATTTTCAAGCCATAAAATAAATGACCTAGTGTATAACACAATATCTTCTTTAGTTAGGTCCTCACCTTTTCTGTTTCCGATTGTTCCTCTAATTCCAGAAATTGATTTTATTAGTGGCATTATAATTGTTTTTTGCAAATATACTTTTAATTATACTAGTGTAAAAAATTGAATTTGTAAATTCGGTCAAAATATCAACATTGAAAAATCTCTCCAAATATATTTTACTTATTCTATTCATTTTGTCCTGTAGAAATATGAATGAAGGTGTTGTCGCTAATAACGGAATGGTTGTTTCTGCAAGACAAGAAGCAAGTAAAATTGGTGTAGACATTTTAAAAAAAGGAGGTAATGCTTTTGATGCCATGTTAGCAACAGAATTAGCACTAGCAGTATCATATCCATCAGCTGGAAATATTGGCGGTGGTGGTTTTATGGTATATAGAAAATCTGATGGAAGTATAGGTGCTTTAGACTACAGGGAAAGAGCACCAATAAATTCCACTAGTGACATGTATTTGGAGGAAAATATGGAAATAATTGAAGGTCTAAGTACTATAGGTGGTCTTTCTGTTGGAGTACCAGGAACAATTGCAGGTATTTTTGAAGCTCATGAAAGACATGGAACATTAACAATAAATGAATTAATAAGTCCGGTAATAGAATTAGCGAAAAAAGGAGTGATTGTTACAAAAAAACAAAAAAATAGAATTAAAGAAAATCGTAAATATTTTAAACTTGTTAATAAATCAAAAATACTTTTTGATGATGACTTTAATACCAATGATACGATTAAATTTCCAAATCTTGCTTCCACCCTTGAGAGAATTATGAAATATGGTAGAGACGAATTTTACAAGGGGGAAACCGCTAAAAAATTAGTTGAATTTATACAAAACAATGGTGGTATCATAACTCTGAATGATTTGGATTCGTATGAACCCGTTTGGAGAGATCCAATCGTATTTAATTATGATGGATTAAAAATTATATCAATGTCTCCTCCGTCTAGTGGTGGTGTTTGTATAAATCAAATTATGAAAATGATAGAACCTTTTGATTTAAAAACTTATGGCCACAACTCATCTAATTACATAAAATTACTAGTGGAAGCTGAGAGAAGATCTTTTGCAGATAGAAGTCATTACTTAGGAGACCCAGATTTCATTCAAGTCCCCGTCAATAAATTAACTAGTGAAAGTTATTTGAATAGTAGAATGAATAATTTTTCATTTGAAAAACCAACTAATTCAAATAATATTGGCTATGGAAATATTGGTATAAACGAAAGTGATGAAACGACTCATTATTCGATAGTTGATCAATTTGGAAATGCAATAGCAGTTACAACAACATTAAATGGCACCTTTGGTTCAAAGCTGTATTCAAACGAATTGGGATTTTTTCTAAATAATGAAATGGACGACTTTTCAANTAAGCCTGGTTATCCAAACATGTATGGCCTTATAGGTGGTGAGGCAAATAAAATCGAACCACAAAAGAGGATGTTAAGTTCAATGACACCAACAATTGTTGAAAAAAATGATGAATTATTTATGACTTTAGGTACGCCTGGTGGTTCCACGATTATTACATCGGTTGTTCAAACAATATTGAATGTTCATGAGTTTAACATGACAATGCAAGAGGCTGTAAACTCTGCTAGATTTCATCATCAGTGGAAACCAGACTCTATCAGAATTGAATCTGAATTATTTGATGAAAAAATTAAAAATAATCTTATCAAATCTGGTTACAGGCTTAATGACAAGGGCTCAATTGGTAGAGTTGATGGAATTTTAGTAAATAAGGATAAAAAACTTGAAGGTGGAGCTGACAAAAGAGGTGATGATACAGCAATTGGCTTTTAATAGTTATGAGTAATATTAATGAAATTTTAATATACGGAGCTAAGTCAAATAATTTAAAGAACTTAGACCTTAAAATTCCTAGAGACAAACTTGTTGTTATCACTGGTCTTTCAGGCAGCGGTAAATCATCTTTGGCATTTGACACGATCTATGCTGAAGGACAAAGGAGATATATTGAAACATTCTCTGCTTACGCAAGACAGTTTTTATCAAAAATGGAGAGACCTGAAGTTGATAAAATTGAAGGGCTATCCCCTGTTATAGCTATTGAACAAAAAACAGTGAATAAATCCCCAAGATCAACTGTCGGGACTACTACAGAAATTTATGATTTTTTAAGATTATTATATTCAAGATGTTCTGAGGCATATAGTTATGTTACTGACAAAAAAATGATCAGTTACACTTCAGAACAAATTTTGGATTTAATTGAAAATATTTATCTAGACAAAAAAATAATTCTTTTATCTCCTGTGATAAAATCAAGAAAAGGAAATTATCAGGATTTATTTCAGCAAACAATAAAAAAAGGTTTTACTCAGTGTAGAGTAGACGGAGAAATAGTTGATATTTCAAATAGTACCAGTCTTGAAAGATACAAGAATCATGATATAGAAATTGTCATTGATAAGCTTTTTCTGGAAAAAGAAAAATTTTCAAAAAAAAGATTAAAGGATAGTATCGAAACATGTTTTTTTCATGGTAATAACTCAATTTTGATTATTGAAAAAGGTTCAAATGAAGCAAGATACTTCAGTTTAAATTTAATGTGTGAAGATTCTGGTATTTCATATCAATTACCAGAACCAAATAATTTTTCATTTAACTCCCCCAGAGGTGCTTGCAAAAAATGCAAAGGACTTGGAACAATTAAAGAAGTTGATATTAGAAAAATTATTCCTGACGACTCAATTTCAATAAATGATGGAGCAATAGATTTGATTAAATCGAAGAAATCATGGATTTATAAGCAGATTGAATTGATTTCAAAAAAATTCAACTTTTCACTAGATGATGCGATAAAAAAAATTCCGAAAAATGGAATGAATGCAATTTTATATGGTTTAAATGATGAATTAAAAGTTCAAAATAAATCTATTGGTGTTAATATAGATTATGTGATTTCATTTGAAGGAATATGTAACTTTATAAGTGAACAATATCATAACAATGACTCCATAAGATTAAAAAGGTGGGCAAACAATTATTTCAGAGAAGTTTTATGTGAAACTTGCCAAGGATCAAGACTTAAGAAAGAAGCTTTACAATTTAAAATAGATAATAAAAATATTAATGAAATTGTTAATCTTGAAATAAAAGACTTATCTAAATGGTTTAAAAACTTAAATACAAAACTTAGCAAAAAACAAAAAGTTATTTCCTCTGAAATTATAAAAGAAATAAATGAAAGAATTAAGTTTCTTGAAAATGTAGGTCTTGGTTATTTAACTTTAAACAGAACATCAAAATCTCTTTCAGGGGGTGAAAGTCAAAGAATTAGATTAGCTTCACAGATTGGATCGCAACTTACAGGTGTACTCTATATTCTTGATGAACCTAGCATTGGCCTACATCAAAGTGATAATCAAAAATTAATTGATTCACTACTAAAACTTCGTGATCTTGGAAATTCAATAATTGTAGTTGAACATGACCGTGATATGATTCTAAAATCAGATCATATTATAGATGTTGGCCCTTATGCTGGGAAACAAGGTGGTTATATAATTTTTTCTGGAAATAAAAAAGAATTACTTAGTTGTAACTCTTTAACCGCCCAATATATAAACAATACGAAACAAATAGAAGCCGCCGAAAATCACAGACCAGGTAATGGAAAGTTTATAGAATTAAATGGATGTACAGGGAATAATTTAAAGAATATTGATTTAAAAATACCTTTAAATACCCTAACTATCATAACAGGTGTTTCGGGAAGCGGAAAATCTACTCTAATTAATGAAACATTATTTCCTGTTTTACACAACAAAATATACAGAGCTGAAAAAACAGCTCTTTCATATAAATCAATTAAAGGTCTTGAAAATATTGATAAAATTGTAAATATTAATCAATCTCCAATCGGTAGAACCCCCAGAAGTAACCCTGCAACTTATTCTGGAGTTTTTGGTGAAATCAGAAATATTTTTTCAAAACTTAACGAATCCGTTATCCGAGGATATAAACCTGGAAGATTTAGTTTTAATGTCCCAGGCGGTAGATGTGAAGAATGTAAAGGTGCAGGTTTAAAACAAATTGAAATGAATTTTTTACCAGATGTTTATGTTGAATGTGAATCATGTATGGGCAAAAGATTCAATCGTGAGACTTTAGAAATAAAGTACAAAGGGAAGTCAATCAACGATATTCTTAACATGAGTGTAAATGATGCAACTGATTTTTTTGAACATATTCCAAAAATATTTAGAAAACTCAAAACCATTAGGGATGTTGGCTTGGGTTACCTTACCCTAGGTCAACAAAGTACTACACTTTCAGGAGGTGAAGCCCAAAGGATTAAACTTGCCACTGAATTAAGTAAAAGAGATACAGGGAATACCTTGTATGTATTGGACGAGCCAACAACAGGTCTTCATTTTGAAGATATTAGAGTTTTATTAGGGGTGATTGAAACACTAATTAATAAAGGGAATAGTGTTATAATAATTGAACATAATATGGATGTGATTAAGAAAGGTGATTATATTGTTGATTTAGGGCCAGAGGGTGGTAAAAACGGCGGTAAAATAATTTTTCAAGGATATATTAATGAATTCTTAAAATGCAATTCCAGTCTGACTGCTGATTTTCTTAAAAAAGAGCTAACTTAGATGAAGAAATGAATGAAAGAAGAGATAAAAAGTGGAATGAAACTAAAACAAATGACTCATGGTCGATATTCAAAATCATGGGTGAATTTGTTGAGGGTTATGAAAAATTAGCTGCAATCGGACCATGTATTTCAATTTTTGGATCGGCGAGAACCCATCCAGAAAATAAGTTTTACAAATTGGCAGAAGATATATCGCAAGCAATTGTTGAACGCGGATACGGAGTTATTACAGGTGGTGGTCCTGGAATTATGGAAGCAGCTAATAAAGGCGCTAATAGAGTAAAAGGTAAGTCCGTGGGTTTATGTATAAACCTCCCTTTTGAAGATATAAATAACAAATATATCGATAAGGACAAACAACTTAATTTTGATTATTTCTTTGTCAGAAAGGTTATGTTTGTGAAATACGCACAAGGTTTTGTAGTAATGCCTGGTGGTTTTGGAACCCTCGATGAACTTTTTGAAGCTATTACCTTAATCCAAACTTATAAAGCAGAAAAATTTCCGATTATTTTAGTTGGTACAGGATTTTGGTCTGGAATGATAGAATGGGTAAAACAATCTTTACTAGAAAACAATAAAAATATTAGTGAGTCTGACTTAGATTTATTTCAAACTGCTGACACCAAGGAGGAGGTAATAGAAATTCTTGAAGAGTTTCATAAAAATTATGTCTTTACCCCTAATTTTTAATTTTCTGATTACATTTTAATTTTTTATGTAAAAATTGAAAGAAAATTGGATATGCTTTGATGATTAAGTAAATTTGCATACCGCTACTCAATCGATTTATGCAATCTAAAAACAAGAAAAAATCAATATCATTTGATCAATTTAAAGAAGAAATTCTTAATGATTACAGAGTAGCATTTACAAGCAGAGAATGTAGTATTATCGGTAGACGGGAAGTTCTTACAGGAAAAGCTAGTTTCGGGATCTTTGGAGANGGAAAAGAGCTTCCTCAGATTGCCATGGCAAAATTTTTCAAAAAGGGGGATTTTAGATCTGGTTATTATAGAGATCAAACCTTTATGTTTTCACTTGATGAAGTTACACCTCAGCAGTTTTTTGCTGGCTTATATGCACATACCGATCTTAAACATGATCCAATGAGTGCAGGTAGACAAATGGGTAGTTCTTTTGCAACCCACAGTTTAGACGAAAATTATGATTGGAAAGACTTGACAAAACAATTCAATTCCAGCGCTGACCTAGCCCCTACAGGAAGTCAAATGCCAAGATTATTAGGATTAGCCCAAGCTTCAAAAATTTATAAAAACTTAAAAGTCACCGGCTCTGAAAAATTCACTGACAATGGAAATGAAATTGCATGGGGAACAATTGGTGATGNATCAACAAGTGAAGGTCATTTTTTTGAGAGTATTAATGCAGCTGGAGTTATGCAAATTCCAATGATTGTAAGTGTATGGGATGATAATTATGGTATTTCTGTTCCATCTGAATATCAAACAACTAAAGGTGATATTTCAGAAGTTTTAAAGGGTTTTAAGAAAGAGAAAAATTCAAATGGTTTTGAAATTTTTAAAGTCAAAGGATGGGATTATGTTGAGCTTATGAAAACTTATGAAAAGGCTGAACAAATATGCAGAACAGAACATGTTCCAGTTATCATTCATGTGAATGAATTAACACAGCCTTTAGGACACTCTACATCGGGATCTCACGAGAGGTACAAATCAGAAGAAAGATTAAAATGGGAAAAAGATTATGACTGTATTAAGAAAATGCGTCAATGGATTTTAGATAATAATATCATTTCTTCAAAAGATCTTGATAAAATTGAAGATGATACTAAAAAATTTGTTCTTGAATCTAAGTTATTAGCAAAAAGAGAATCTTTAAACGAAACAACAAATAATATTAATAAATTAAATAGCCTGTTTGTCAATTATATTAAGTCAAACAATTCAGGCATCCAGAAGATTTTAAATGATCTAAATTCTATCAAAGAACCAAATAAACGAGATTTATTTACATCAACAAATGCTATTTTAAGGGTATTAATGCTAGAGAAAAACCCAAAAGTAAACATACTAAGGGATTGGTTATCGAAATTACGTGTTAAAACACAATATGATTATAGTTCTCACTTATATAGTGAATCTGNTTATAATCCATCAAAAATCCCCTTAATTAAAGCCAAATATGATGATAATGCTGATTCTGTTGATGGAAGAATTATTTTAAGAGAAAATTTTAAAAAAATACTGGAGAAAAACGATAATGTTATAATATTTGGTGAAGATGCTGGTAAAATTGGTGGAGTAAATCAAGGATTAGAAGGTCTTCAAGAGATATTTGGTGAAACCAGAGTTTTTGATACAGGTATTCGTGAAGCTACTATAATTGGACAGGGAATTGGGCTCGCCCTCAGAGGTTTAAGACCAATTGCAGAAATTCAATACTTAGATTATATACTCTATTCAATCCAGTTGCTAAGTGATGATTTGGCTACTCTTCATTACAGAACTAGAGGGAAACAAAATGCTCCGCTAATAGTTAGAACAAGAGGACATAGACTAGAAGGTATTTGGCATGCTGGATCTCCAATGGGTGGCATGATAAATCTACTGAGAGGTATATACCTGTTAGTTCCACGAAATATGACAATTGCAGCAGGATTTTATAACGCTTTGCTTAAAGGAGATCAGCCCGCTATAGTTGTAGAATGTTTAAATGGCTATCGCACAAAAGAACAAATGCCAACAAATATTGGTGACTATACTGTTCAAATAGGAAAGGTTGATAAAATTAAATCTGGTAAAGATATATCTGTAATTTCGTATGGGTCAACTTTAAAAATAGTAGAAAAAGCCTCTGAAGAATTACTAAAATTTAACATAAGTTGTGAAATAATTGATTGTCAATCTTTAATACCATTTGACATCGAAAAGGAAATAACCGAAAGTGTAAAGAAAACCAACAGAGTATTGATTATTGATGAAGATTTTTCAGGCGGTGCAAGCGCTTATATCTTAGATAATTTGATTAATAATCAAAATATTTATGATTATTTAGACAGTAAACCCCACACCATGTCCGCAAAAGACCATAGAACTGCTTACGGTACAGATGGTGATTATTTTTCAAAACCCTCTGTTGACGATGTTTTTGAGAGGATATACTCTATTATGAATGAATTAAATCCTGGAAAATTCCCACTTTAATTTATTTTAATAATTCTCAACACCATTTCCTTTAGAAGAAAAGAATCAGACTTTTTGATTCCCACACCCTTTGAAAACATATCATAATCTCGAATTAGTGAAATAACACTTACAACCTGTTTTAGATTATAGTTTGATGATGCTAGCTTATATTCATTGAGAAAATAAGGGTTTACCCCTAGCATAGAAGCTAACCTTCTTTCATCTAAATTTGAATTTGAATGATAAATTAGTAGTTTATTAAAAAAATCGAAAATAACAGAAATACTTACAACTAGCGGATTTGAGCTTGGGTTTTCTGTAAAATATTGAGCTATTTGAAATGCTTTATTATAATTTTTTTCTCCTAAAGCTCTTCTTAATTCGAAATTGTTAAATTCTTTTGAAATACCGATGTATTTCTCGATATCAGAAAGCTCTATAATCTTTTCTTTCTTTTTTATTTCAAATAGCTTTTCAAGTTCATTGGAGATTTTACTCAAACTATTCCCTAAATGTTCATTAATCAATATGGCAGATTTTCTGTCAATTGAAAAACCAGCACCATGAACATTATCAGTTATCCAGTTTTGAACCTGATTATCATATAACTTTTTAGATTCAAAAACTTTAGCATTTTTTTGTAATACCTTAAAAAATGACTTTCTTTTATCAATGGATTTATGTTTGTAGTTTATTATTAAAATTGTTGAATTAAGTGGGTTTTTAAAATAGCCTGTAAAACCATCGAAACTACGAGATAAATCTTGAGCTTCTTTAACAAGAACAATCTGATATCTGGAGTTTAAAGGATATTTTTTACAAATTGAAATAATTTGATCAACGGATGATTCCTTTGCATATAATACATTTAGATTAAACTGTTTCTCTTCTTCAGAAAGTACATTATCAATAAATAAATTAGTTATATTGTCAATATAAAATTCCTCCTCACCCATCAAAAGGTATATTGGCGAGAAATTTTTTGTTTTTATATCATTTTTTATTTCGGAAAGAGTATTCAATAATTAAAATATCAATGTTAAACTTATCATTCCCAAATTATGAATTTAGATTAAAAGAAATTAATCAAAAGAGATTTATTTTTGATGAAATTAGAAAAAAATATATTGAATTAACACCTGAAGAATGGGTTAGACAAAATTGTATTAAATTTTTAATTAATGAAAAAAAGTTTAAAAAAAATTTAATATCAATTGAAAAAAAAATCCAATTAAATAACACAACAAAAAGATTTGATATTTTAGTTCATGATATAAATGGAGGATGTATTTTACTTGTTGAGTGTAAAGCTCCGAATATAAAAATTAATCAAGAAAGCTTTGATCAAATATTAAGGTATAACCAGGTTATAAATGCAAAATTTTTAATGATTACCAATGGAATAATTCATTATTATTGTAGAATCAATAATGATCAAAAAAATATCGAATTTTTAAAGGAAATCCCCGTTAATAAATGAATTTAGGTATAGTTATATTGAATTGGAACGGTGAAGAATTATTAAGGCAATTTTTACCATCATTAATCAAGTTCACACCAATAAAACATAATATTTACATTATTGATAATGGTTCTAATGATAATTCTATTGGCTTTGTTGAAAATAACTACAGGAGAATAAAAATCATAAAATTAGATACTAATTACGGATATGCAAAAGGTTATAATATTGGACTAAAAAATATAAATGATGAAATCTTGTGTCTTTTAAATAATGATGTTGAGGTAACAGAAAATTGGACAGAAAATATTTTAAAACAATTTGACTTAGAACCAAAAACTGCTGTAATTCAGCCAAAACTAAAAAACTATTACAAAAAATCAGAATTTGATTATGCAGGTGCAGCAGGTGGTTACCTAGATAAATACGGATATCCCTATTGCGATGGGAGGAATTATAAAAAAATTGAAAAAGATTTAGGACAATACGACAAAATAAAAGATATATTCTGGGCATGTGGAGCATGTTTTTTTGTAAGAAAAAAAATATTTGAAAATCATAATGGATTTGACGAAAGATTTTGGGCTCATATGGAAGAAATTGATCTCTGTTGGAGGATTCAAAATTCAAGTTTTAAAATAAAATATAATAATAAAACTGAAGTTTTTCATGCTAATGCAGCTACCTTAAATCAAAACAACCCAAAAAAAACTTATTTAAATTTTAGAAATAAGTTGTTTATGATTACAAAAAATTCACAAAATAATCTGTTTTTACTTTTATTGGAGAAATTAATTATCGACTTAATTGTTTCTGTTTATTTACTGTTTGATAAGGGTTTCAAGCATTCTATAGCAATAATTAAAGCATATGTTTCGTTTTATAAGCATATTAATCTGTTATTAGAATTTAGAAGAAAAAATAAACGAGTTATAAAACATTTTCAAATCAGGTCAATTATATTTAGATATTTATTTCACAAAAGGTGAAAAATTTATCTGATTTAAGTTTTCTTTTTGCTAATTTTACTAGGTACTACTAACATAAAATATTTTATAATGAAAAAAACATTTTTTTTAAGCTTAATTACATTATTTGTAATGTCTTCATGTGTAAGTAAAAAAGAATATACTTCACTTGAAAACAGACATAAGAAGACACAAGATCTTTTAAATACAGCAACAATTAAATTGAATGCTTGTTTAGAAGAAAAATCTACTTCTGAGACACTTGCAAATGCTTATAAAGAACAACTATCTGATTTGAAAAGAAGAAATGATCAGTTATTCATTCAAAGTCAAGATTATCTTGAATTGACCACAAAAGGTGCTGAAAATCTTGAAAAAACTCTTGAAAGTATGAAAGAGAAAGATTTAAAAATAACAAGAATTCAAGATGCATTAAACAGAAAAGATAGTGTGACATTTGCATTAGTTACAAGCCTTAAAAAAGAAATTGGTATTAATGATCCAGATATAGAAGTTAATGTTGACAAAGCTGTTGTTTTCATTTCACTCTCTGACAAATTATTATTTAAAACTGGTAGTTATGAGGTTTCTGATAGAGCAAAAGAAATTCTTGGAAAAGTAGCAACAGTTGTGAACGGAAAGCCAGACTTTGAGTGTATGGTTGAGGGGCATACTGATAGCAGATCTTATGAAAGAGGTGTACTTATTGATAATTGGGATTTAAGTGTTAAGAGAGCCACTTCAATTGTAAGAGTTCTTGAAGATTTAGATGTAAACTCTAGCAGATTAATCGCTGCGGGAAGAAGTTATTTCGACCCATTAGTTGATAACGATACCCCTGAAAATAGAGCTACTAACAGAAGAACTAGAATAATTATAATGCCGAAAATCGATCAATTTTATGATATGATTGAGAAAGAAATGCAGAACTTATCTAACTAGTTCTAGAATATACTTTAAAAAAAAGCCCACACTTGTGGGTTTTTTTTATGAAATAATTTCAAGTCTTGAAAATCTAAGTAAAAGTTTTTTTAGGCCGCCTTTTTCAAACTTGATTTCTGCTTTTCTATCCCCTCCTTTACCCTCTAAAGAAATGACCTCACCTTTTCCAAATCTTTCATGGATAACTATATTTCCTACAATTAATTTACTATCAAAAAGATTAGATTTGGACGATGAAGATTTAAGTTTAACATAATTTTTAGCAGGTCTAGTCTCAGGCTTTTTATATCTAATACCAACTTTATTGAATTGGGATTTTTGTGAAAAATCTTTACTTATAGATCTTTGAATCACATTGTTTTGTAAATACTCCCCCTTAATTTCATCAATAAATCTACTTTTTTCTGAATCAACAGGCTTACCCCACCTATATCTTGAAAGTACATATGATAGATAAATTTTCTTTTCGGCTCTGGTGAGTGCTACGTAAAAAAGTCTTCTTTCTTCTTCTAACTCAATGCGCGAGTTTAAATTCATAGCACTTGGAAATAAATTTTCTTCTAATCCNACTATATACACATATGGAAATTCTAGTCCTTTAGCTAAATGAACTGTCATTAGTGAAACCTTATTTTTATCATTTGTATCATTGTCCTGATCAGTTGCTAAGGCAACATCCTGTAAGAAGGATGAAACAGAAGCCTGACCTATTTCATTATTTTCAACAAAATCTTTTATTCCATTAAGTAATTCCTCGATATTTTGAATTCTGTTTATACCCTCAAGTGATTCATCATTTTTATATAAATTATATAATCCAGATAGTTTAAGCACCTCTTTTGTAATATCAAACACATCTGCATGTTCTAATTTATTCTTAATTGATTCAATCATTATAACAAAGTCCAGAAGTTTATTTTTTGTTGAATTATTAAGAATTTCAGATGATTTCAAAAAATCTTTAATAAAAATATAATCTGAAACTGAACAATTTTTAGCCTCGACAGCAATTTTATTTAAGGTGGTTTGACCAATACCCCTAGCAGGAAAATTTATGATCCTTTTAAAAGCCTGTTCATCATCTGGATTAATCAATAATCGTAAATATGCTAGTACATCTTTTATCTCTTTTCTTTGATAAAATGAAAGGCCACCGTATACTCTGTATGCAATATTCTTTTTTCTGAGTGCATCTTCAAAAGAACGAGATTGAGCATTTGTTCTATATAAAATTGCAAAATCTCTGTTTTGTAATTGACTTTGCATTTTATTTTCAAAAATTGAACTAGCGACAAACCTACCTTCTTCTCCATCTGTCAATAACTTGTTTACACTTATTTTTTCGCCAGATTCATTTTCTGTCCAAACATTCTTCTTTAATCTTTTCTGATTATTTTCAATTAAGCTATTAGCAGCATTAACTATATTTTTAGTTGATCTATAGTTTTGTTCTAATCTGAAAATTTTTGAATCTGGGAAATCTTTTTGAAAGTTTAAAATATTATTAATATTAGCCCCTCGGAAACTATAAATACTTTGCGCATCATCTCCTACAACACATATATTTTGAAATTTATCTGAAAGTGCTCTAATAATTAAATATTGTGAATGATTTGTATCTTGATATTCATCTACTAGAATATATTTAAAAATATTTTGATACTTAGATAGTGTATCTGGATAGCTATTAAGCAGTTCATTAGTTTTTAAAAGAAGATCATCAAAGTCCATTGCACCTGCCTTAAAACACCTTTNTACGTATTCATTATATATATGATAAAATTTGGATCTGTTTGAAATTTTATCAGATAATAATAGCTCTTCATTGTTTAGATAGTCATTCGGCGTAATAAAGCTGTTTTTCATCGATGATATTCTTGAAAAAATCGATTTATACTTATACTGATCCTTGTCTAAATTAAACTCTTTAATTATCCTTGATACCAGCTTTTGAGAGTCATCAGAGTCATATATTGTAAAGTTTGAGGTATATCCTATTTTATGTGCTTCTATTCTTAAAATTCTAGCAAAAACCGAGTGAAATGTACCCATCCATAAATTTTTTGCTTCATTCCCAACTATTGTTGCAATTCTTTCTTTCATTTCTTTTGCAGCCTTATTTGTGAAAGTTAAAGCAAGTATATTGAAAGGATCTACACCTTCTGTCATTAAATATGCAATTTTATAAGTCAAAACCCTTGTCTTTCCAGAGCCAGCTCCTGCAATAACAATCATCGGACCATCCATTTGCAATGTTGATTCTAACTGAGAATTATTTAGGTTATTTAAAAAATCTTTCAATGGGTTAATTTGTTGTTAAATTAAATATTGTTTAACGGAAATATTAATATTCATTTAGTTAGTTATAAACAAAAATCAATAACTAAAATATATTAAATTTAAGATTGTGAATAATGATATTTTAAATACTCAGATAGAATTTTTAAAAGGCGTAGGTCCAAATAGGGGAAAACTTATTAAAGATGAACTTAAGATTTCAAATTTTAAAGATTTACTTTTTCAATTTCCATATCGTTATATTGATAAAACCAAATATCACAAGATATCTGAAATAGATACAATAAGCTCAGAAATTCAATTAATTGGCGAAATTAAAGAACTTAAAGAAGTCGGAATAGGATCAAAAAAACGATTAGTTGGTAGTTTTTCTGATAAAACAGGAACAATTCAATTAGTTTGGTTCAAAACAAATAAATGGCTTATAGAATCTATTAAATTGAATAAAACATATATTCTTTTTGGAAAAATTAATGACTTTAAGGGGACTAAATCAATTCCTCATCCAGAACTCGAAGTATATAATAAAGATAATCTTAGTAAAAGAACAAGTTTGTATGGTGTTTATCCATCAACCGAAAATTTAAACAAAAAAGGTGTAACTAATAGGGTTTTCACAAAATTAATTGAAGAACTTTTAATTAAAATCAATAATGATATAGAAGAAAATTTACCCAAATATATTATCGATAAATACAAATTAATGAATAGAAGAAAATCAATAATTTGTGTTCATAAACCAAGGTCGTCTAGCGAATTGAGCGCTGCCATTTACAGATTAAAATTTGAAGAAATTTTTTATCTACAAATAAGACTTATAAAAAAGAGCATACTGCGAAAAGAAAGGATTAAAGGATATCCATTTGGTAAAATTGGTGATAAATTTAAAAATTTTTATAACAATCAATTGAAATTCGATTTAACTAATGCTCAGAAAAGAGTTATTAAAGAAATTAGAAAGGACCTAGGTAATGGAGCCCAAATGAACAGACTTCTACAAGGAGATGTAGGTTCAGGAAAAACAATTGTTGCATTCATGTCAGCATTGATTGCTATTGGAAACGGATTCCAGGCATGTATTATGACTCCAACTGAAATTTTGTCATATCAACATTATAATAAATTTAAAGAATTTTGTAATATACTAAATATCAATGTGAAAACACTTACAGGCTCAAGCAAAGCTTCAGATAAAAAAGATATTAAAGAAAACTTAAAAAGAGGTGAAATAGATCTTCTTATAGGTACACACGCATTAATCTATGATAATGTTGAATTTAAAAATCTAGGACTAGCGATAATAGATGAACAACATAAATTTGGTGTAGCCCAAAGAAGTAAGTTGTGGCACAAAAACAAACTACCGCCTCACATTCTAATTATGACAGCCACCCCAATTCCTAGAACATTAGCAATGTCAGTTTATGGCGATCTAGATATATCAATAATTGACGAACTGCCTCCAGGTCGCAAATATATTAATACAATTCATCAAACACATAACCAAAGACTTAAATTAATTGATTTTTTAAAAAATGAAATTAAAAAAGGTAGACAAGCTTATGTTGTATACCCACTTATTAAAGAAAGTGAGAAGCTAGATTTCAAAGACCTAATGGATGGATACGAAACTTTTTCNAGAGATTTTCCAATGCCAAAATATCAAATATCTATTGTACATGGTAAAATGAATAACGAAGACAAAGAATATGAAATGCAGCGATTCATTGAAAATAAAACACAAATATTAGTTTCAACAACTGTAATTGAAGTTGGTGTTGACATTCCAAATGCTACTGTTATGATTATTGAAAGCGCTGAAAGGTTTGGCTTATCTCAACTACATCAACTTAGAGGTAGAGTCGGAAGAGGTCAGCACAAAAGCTATTGCTTCTTAATAACTGGTCATAAAAAAACTAAGGAAAGCAAGATTAGAATGGAAACAATGGTAAATACTAATGATGGATTTATTATTGCTGAAAAAGACTTAGAATTGAGGGGGGCCGGAAATATAATGGGTACACAACAGAGCGGAGAAATGCCTTTGAAAGTAACAAATTTAATTTCTGACACTAAATTAATTTTAAAAGTTAGAAAATTGGTTGAAAAAATACTTTCAAAAGATCCTAATCTTGAGAATATAAATAATTCTTTGATTCTAAAAACATTAAAAAACAATATTCAAAAAAAAGATATTTGGGAATATATAAGCTAACAATGTCATCTGTATAATTTCAATAGATATAAATTATAATAAAACTTTTGATTTTATTAGATTAATAGTATTGTTATATTTGCTACAAATTGAACTATCTTTTAATGAAAATTTCCTATAATTGGCTTAAAGAGTACTTAGATTTTGATGAAAATCATGAATATATTGGCAATAAATTAACCTCGTTAGGTCTTGAAGTTGAAGGAATAACAAAATTTGAATCTATCCCTGGTGGTTTAGAGGGGGTTGTAGTAGGAAAGACCCAATCGATAAAAAAACACCCAAATGCAGATAGACTTAAAATTACAACAGTTGAAATTGGTGAGGATGAACCTCTGCAAATAGTTTGTGGAGCTCCAAATGTAGATAAAAACCAAACTGTAGCTGTTGCCACGGTTGGAACAGTACTATTCCCTAACAACGAAAAAGTAAAAATAAAAAAAAGCAAGATTAGGGGTGAAATCAGCAATGGTATGATTTGTGGTCAAGATGAGTTGAATTTAGGAGAATATGATGACGGAATAATGATTCTTGATGATAAACTAAAAGTTGGAACTCCCCTTTCTAAAATATATGAGATTGAATCTGATTGGATTTATGAAATTGGACTAACCCCTAACAGAGCTGATGCAATGAGTCATCTTGGTATAGCAAGAGATCTAAGA
Source organism: Flavobacteriaceae bacterium (assembly GCA_002691265.1). GTDB lineage: Bacteria > Bacteroidota > Bacteroidia > Flavobacteriales > Flavobacteriaceae > MED-G13. Next base: position 22,241 of record NZHJ01000023.1, read on the forward strand.
GCCAAGCTTATACATGAAGGGCAAAATTTAGAACTAAAAACCCCATCTGTAAGCGACTTTGCAATAGATAAAAGAATAAAAAATATCAAAATCAATATTGAAGATAGCTTATCAACACCTAGATATTGTGGAATTGTAATGGAGAATATTAAAGTTGAGGATTCTCCAAAATGGCTTCAAAATAAAATTATTTCAATTGGATTATCTCCAATTAACAATATTGTTGACATAACAAACTATGTGATGCACGATATTGGTCAACCTCTACATGCATTTGATTATGATAAGATTAATAATCAAACAATAAATGTAAAGAAGTATAGGAAAGAACTAAAATTCAAAGCATTGGATGAGGTAGAGAGAATAATTAACCCGAATGACTTAACAATTTCTGATTCAAAACANCCTCTATGTTTAGCTGGAATATTTGGNGGAGTNGATTCAGGTATTTCAAATNAAACTAACTCAATATTTATTGAAAGTGCGTTTTTTGACCCAGTAACGGTAAGAAAAAGCGCAAAACATCATAATTTAAGTACAGACTCATCATATAGGTTTGAAAGAGGAATAGATCCGAATACCACAAAATACGCTCTAAAAAGAGCAGTTTTGATGATTAAAGAAATTTGCGATGGCTCTTTAGTGTCTAGTGATTTAATTGACATTTACCCAAAACCATTTGAAGACACTCAAATCATATTAGGTTTTGAGAAAATTGAAAAAATTATTGGTCAAAAAATTGAAAAGGAAATAATTAAAAATATTATCAGCTCTTTAGACATTAAAATCAATAGTATTACTGAATCAAATTTAGGCCTATCNATTCCTAATTACCGCAATGATGTTAAAAGGGAGGCTGATGTTATCGAAGAAATATTACGAATATACGGATATGACAATATCGACTCAGCAACAAAAATTAATCAATCAATTATTATTGAAAAAAATAATTACAATTATAAAATAATTGATTCAATTTCCAATCATCTCGCCTCTGTTGGTTTTTATGAAATAATGACCAATTCATTGATTTCCATGAAGAAAAACAAGCTCAATAATGATTTAAAAAATCTGGAAAATATTGATATACTAAATTTCTCAAGCATAGATCAATCACAACTTCGAAATTCTATGATTTTTTCTGGATTAGAAGTAATTAAATATAATGTGAACAGAAAGAAAATTGATTTAAAATTATTTGAATTTGGAAAGGAATATCATAAAACTGATAACGGAAAGTATACTGAGATTGAAAAGCTAGCGATATTTATATACGGACCTAAAAATAATCAGCATTGGAATAATCCTGAAAAAAAATCTGATTATTATTTTTTAAAAGGAATAGTAAAGTCTCTAACAGATAAACTAGGATTTAATAATATTAAATCAAAACCAGTTGTTTCTGAAAATATTTCTGAGGGAGAAATAATTTCTTACAGTAAATCTGAAATATTAAGTTTTGGTATTATCAACAAAGAAATTTGCAAATTTTTTGATTTAAATGAGGATGTTTTATACGCAGAGTTAGATATAAATACAGTTTTAAATAAATTTTCAAATAAACCTACACAGTTTCAAAGCATTTCAAAGTTCCCTGAGGTCACTAGAGATTTGTCAATTTTAATTGATTCTGACATCAAATTTGAAAATATTTACAAAGTTTCAAAACAAATAAATCAAAAACTCATTAAAGAAATTACTTTATTTGATGTTTATGAGGGTGAAAGTCTTCCAATAAACAAAAAAAGCTACGGTATATCTTTCAAAATGCAAGACAATGATAAAACATTATCTGAGGCTGAAATTGAATCTGTTATGAGTAATATTACAAGTAAATTGAAAAAAGAGTTTAATGCAGAGTTGAGATAATTAGTACATACTTGCTCTCAGCTCTTTGATTTTATCATCATTCATATACTCATCAAACTTCATATACCTATCAATTACTCCTTTGGGGGTTAATTCTACGATTCTGTTAGCTATTGTTTGAGCAAATTGGTGGTCATGAGTTGAAAACAAAACAGTTCCTTTAAATTTATTTAGCGAATTATTGAAAGCAGTAATACTTTCAAGATCAAGATGATTTGTTGGTTCATCTAAAATTAAAACATTTCCTTTTTTCATCATCATCTTTGAAAGCATACATCTAACCTTTTCTCCACCAGAAAGCACTGTACACTTTTTTAATGCCTCCTCACCTGAAAATATCATCTTTCCTAAAAAACCTCTTAAGTATACTTCTTCACGCTCCTCCTCGGTTTGTGCCCAGTTTCTTAACCAGTCAACCAGCGAAATATCTTTATTAAAAAATTCACTATTATCAAGGGGTAGATATGAATGATTTGTTGTTATACCCCATTTATAATTACCAGAATCAGCGGTTAATTTTTCATTGATTATTTGGTAGAAACTAGTTGTAGCTCTAGAATCCTTTGAAAAAAGCAAGACTTTATCACCTTTAACCAAATTGAGATCGATTTTACTAAATAATAATTCATCTTCAATTGACTTAGAAAGATTATCAATATTTAAAATTTGATCTCCAGCTTCTCTTTCTCTTTCAAATATTATTGCGGGGTATCTTCTACTAGAGGGTTTAATTTCATGAATATTTAATTTATCAATCATCTTCTTCCTACTTGTTGCTTGTTTGCTCTTTGCAACGTTAGCGCTAAACCGAGCTATAAATTCCTCTAGCTCTTTCTTTTTTTCTTCAGCTTTTTTATTTTGTTGAGCCCTTTGTCTGGCTGCTAACTGAGATGATTCATACCAAAAGGTATAATTACCAGAATAATGATTAATTTTTCCAAAATCAATATCAGAAATATGTGTACATACTGAATCTAAAAAATGTCTATCATGCGAAACGACTATTATACAATTATCAAAATTTGCTAAGTAATCCTCTAACCATGATATAGTTTCATAATCAAGGTCGTTGGTAGGCTCATCCATAACAAGCACATCAGGATTACCAAACAATGATTTAGCTAATAATACACGAACCTTAAGTTTAGGATCTACATCACTCATTTTTGATTGATGTAGGGATTCTTTTATTCCTAAGTTTGAAAGCAGAGATGCTGCATTACTTTCAGCATTCCAACCATCCATTTCCTCAAATTTTACCTGAAGTGACCCTATTTTTTCTGCATTTTCATCTGAGTAATTTTCATATAAAGAATCAATTTCTTTNTTAATTTCATATAATTTGATATCCCCCATAATAACTGTTTCCAATACAGAATTATCGTCAAATATTCGATGATCCTGTTCTAAAACAGACATTCTTTTACCTGATTCAAGATGAACATGTCCTGATGTTGGATCAATTTTACCACTTAATATCTTTAAAAAAGTTGATTTACCAGCTCCATTAGCTCCTATGATACCGTAACAATTTCCATTATTAAATGAGGAATTTACATTATCAAATAGGACTCTTTTACCGAACTGGATAGATAAATTAGATACTGAAAGCATTTCAAATTTTTATTTGCCGCAAAAATAGAAATTAATTCCCTTTTTTGTGATCTTTTAAAAATTTATCTAGTCCAATGTCTGTTAAAGGATGTTTTAATAAGCCAGTGATGGAAGAAAGTGGCGATGTTATTACATCGGCCCCTATTTTAGCACAATCAATTATATGCATTGTATGTCTTATTGAAGCAGCAAGAATCTGAGTTTCAAAATTGAAATTATCATAAATTTCTCTAATTTCTGAAATTAGATTTAGACCGTCAGTTGAGATATCATCTAGTCTTCCAAGAAAAGGCGAAACATATGTTGCACCAGCTTTAGCTGCCAATAATGCTTGTCCTGCAGAAAAGACCAAAGTTACATTTGTTTTAATTCCATTATTAGAAAAATATTTAGCTGCCTTCACCCCATCCTTTATCATTGGAAGTTTTACAACTATTTGATTGTGAAGGGAAGCTAATTCCTCACCTTCTTTTACCATATTTTCAAAATCAGTTGCAATAACCTCAGCAGATACATCACCATCAACAATTTCACATATATTTTTATAATGCTGAAGAATATTACTCTGACCTGTTATACCTTCTTTTGCCATTAATGACGGATTGGTTGTAACTCCNTCTAAAATACCTAAATCTTGTGCTTCTTTAATTTGGTCTATATTAGCTGTGTCAATAAAAAATTTCATATAATTAGTTTGTATAAATTTACGATAAAAACCACCTGATTTGTTAGTCTAATTTAAAAAAGTTTTAACACTAAAAATTCAAAAACTTTTTGGGGTAAAATAAACTTCAAAATTATTCCAAATCTTTCTAAANGAGAGCCTGAAATATATTTTTTCTTNGGATTCTTTGAATGTATAATTTTGTTAACAAGTTTTGCAACTTTTATAGGATTTGCTCCTTTTGTTATGTTTTCATTCATTTTATTAAGTGACGAGTTATATTTAAATTCATATGGAGAACCCTGAATTACCGGAGAATGGAATCTACCTTTTGAAATGTTGGTTAAATAATCTCCAGGCGCAACACATACAACCTTTATATTAAAGTCTTTGGTCTCCATATTTAAAGTTTCTGAAATAATATCCAATGAAGATTTTCCAGCACTATAAATTGATCTAAATGGAGTGCCAATATGGCCAGCAATTGATGTAATATTTATTATTAATCCTGAATTATTTTTCCGCATATATGGTAACACCNTTTTGATAAGATTTATCGGACCNTATAAATTTGTTTTAAAATGTTTTTCAATTTCAGCATTAGGTGTCTCCTCTAACGGTCCTGTTATACCTACCCCGGCATTATTTATTAATACATCAATTCTTCCTTGATCTTTTATTATTTTTTGTATGCATTTACTTATTGACTCCTCAGAAGTAACATCTAATTTAATTGGTAAGAATGATGTGTTTTCTAATTTCTTTAAGTNTCTACTTGAGCCATAAACAATATAGCCGTTATTTTTACTTAAATAAGTAGCTATAGCTTTACCAATTCCTGAAGATCCNCCTGTTATTAAAATTACCTTTGACATAATGATACAAAAATGGCAAGCTATCTACATCACACTGCTACAACCGAATACCTTTGCTGTGTTCCCACCCTGGAGGATTAATCAGGAGCTAGTTGTGTAGGACTTGCCGTNTCAAATATACAATTAATTAGAAATGCAGAAGAATAATTTTTGAATATGTTTGAAAATATAGCTTAAATTTGAAGTAATTATGAAACAAAAAAAGATATTTTTTATAAGCGGTTTTTGTATTATCATTTTTCTTTTGATATCATGTGGAGAAAATAAGCAAAAGCCAGATTTTACCGTATCTAGCAATATCATAAATAGTAAAATTCAAACTGATGATACTCTTANAATAAGAGTTAATAGTATTAATAAAAATTTATCCGGCATTTCATTTGAAATAAAGTCTAACGATAAGGTTAGGAAAATAAAACCAATTAATCTAAACTCAGAAATAAATAGTGGATATCAATTCTTATTAGATAATATAACACTTGGTAAGAAAGAGGTGTTTATTAAAGACGAAAATACCACCAAAAAGATAAGCTTTACCTTATTAAATCATGTCACACCCACTGTGTTAGATTATGAAATTTTAAACGTATTTGAAAGACCTAAAAACTATTATACTCAGGGACTAGAATTTTATAATGACACTCTTTATGAAAGCCTAGGTCAGTATGGAAAATCGAAGCTTATTAAGGTTGACTTCAGAAATGGAAACATACTAAAAGAATATAAACTTAAATCAAATTTCTTTGCCGAAGGAATTACTGTTTTAAATAACAAAATTTATCAGCTAACATGGAAGGAGAAAATCGGTTTTGTTTATGACGTAAATACTTTTGACCAAATTAATTCGTTTGAATACAATAATAGTTTAGAGGGATGGGGAATCTGTAACGATGGTAGTAAATTGTATAAAAGTGATGGAACTGAAAAAATTTGGTTATTAGACCCTATCAACCAAAAAGAAGATGGATTTATTGAAATCTATACAAATAAAAATAAAGTTGTAGGTCTTAACGAACTTGAATGGGTTAACGGAAAAATTTTCGCAAACAGATACCTATTTGATGGTATTGCTATCATTAATCCAAATAATGGTGGTATAGAAGCTGTCATTAATTTATCATCTCTTAAAAATATGGTTACCAAACACGAAAAACTTGATGTAATTAACGGAATCGCATATAATGAGAAGAGGAATTCAATTTTTGTAACCGGAAAGATGTGGGATAAAATATTTGAAATAAGAATTAAAAAATAATCATGTATAATTTTTTTTTAAAAATATTATTAATTGTTTCTGTTATTTTTCTTTGGAATTCATGTGACAATGAGATAGATTTTCAAATTAATGACACACTATTAACATTTTCAAAAGATACTGTTTATTTAGATACTGTTTTTACCAACATAGGATCTAGCACCTACAACCTAAAGGTTTATAATAATTCGAGTAAAAACATATTAATTCCCGAAATCAAACTTTCAAATGGAGAAAATTCTTTTTATAGACTTAATGTAGATGGTATTTATAATCAAGATAATGATCAGGGAAAAAGATTTGAAAATATTGAACTTTTAGCAAATGACAGTCTTTATATATTTATTGAAACAACAATTGATATAAATGATATTGATACAGATCAAACATCGTTCTTGTATGATGATAAAATAGAATTTTTAAACTCAAATAATACTCAAGAAGTAAATCTGGTATCTCTTGTCAAAGATGCGGTTTTTATTTACCCAAACAGAAATGAAAACAATCAACAGTTCATTTATGAAACTCTTGAGATAGATTTTGACGGAGATGGAATAAATGAAGAAACCGAAATAAGAGGAAGGTATTTGAATGATGAAGAATTAACTTTTACAAATGAGAAACCCTATGTTATATATGGTTATGCTGCTGTTGGTCAAGGACATGAGCTAATAATTGAAAAAGGTTCCAGAATACATTTCCATGATGACTCTGGAATAATTGTTACTAACGGTGCTAGTATTAAAGCTAATGGAGAGTTTAGTCAAAATCAGGATGAATTAGAAAATCATATCATTTTTGAGGGAGATAGATTAGAGCCATTCTTTGAAAATATTCCAGGACAATGGGGTACTATATGGCTTCTTGACGGTAGTTTTGATAATGAATTCAGTTATTGTACAATAAAAAATGCGTCTGTTGGAATATATACTACAGGTGGTGCTAATTTTGATAATTATAAACTTAATCTCTCAAGTGTTGAAATATATAACAGTAGTAATTTTGGGGTTCTTTCGTTTTCATCATCAATCGATGCAGAAAATCTTGTAATAAATAAGTCTGGTCAGTCATCATTTGCCGCTACTTATGGAGGTAAATACAGACTAAATCACTCTACAATATCCAATTTTTGGAATTCTGGAATTAGACAATTTCCGTCTTTGCTTTTGAATAATTTTTATATTGATTCTGACGATAACGAGTTCATCAATAATTTATTTGACGTTGACATTACAAATTCTATAATTGACGGAAATCAAAACATAGAATTCCTCATTGAAAAGTTAGGCGATACAAACCTTGATTATAAACTTAATAACAGCTTAATAAAATTTAATGATATAAATGATTATTTTGACAATAACCCTATTTATGATTTTTCAAATAATCTGCATTATGAGAACTTATTTCAAAACATATCTCCTAGTTTCATAAATGCTTTGGATAATGACTTAAGAATTAACCAAAATTCTGAAATTATCGGGCTTGGCTCACTTGAATTTGCTACTCAAACACCATTTGATATTCTAAACAATAATAGAACTGATAGCCCAGATTTAGGGGCTTATCAACATATTATTATTGAAGATTAACTGTCAAATAGAGGCCTGTAACTCATGAAGGCTTTTACTTCGTAGGCAATCTCATTCAAAACAGCTTCATCATCATTATTGATAATTGCTTTATCAATGAAATCTACAATTTTAAGCATATCATCCTCTTTCAAACCTCTTGTAGTCACCGCTGCAGTTCCAATACGGATTCCTGATGTCACAAAAGGAGATTTATCATCAAATGGAACCATATTTTTATTAACGGTTATTTCAGCTTTACCTAAAACTGCTTCAGCATCTTTGCCTGTAATATTTTTATTTCTTAAATCAATTAGCATCATATGATTATCAGTACCACCTGAAATAATCTTATAATTTCGTTTTATAAATTCATCTGCCATAACTTTAGCATTTTTCTTAACCTGGAGTATATAAAATAGAAAATCTTCAGATAATGCCTCACCAAAAGCAACAGCTTTTGCAGCAATTACATGTTCAAGTGGTCCGCCCTGGTTTCCTGGGAAAATAGCTGAATCGAGTAAAGAAGACATTTTTCTTAAAGAACCGTTTTTAAGTTTAATTCCAAATGGATTGTCGAAATCATTGCCCATTAAAATTAAGCCTCCCCTTGGTCCTCTTAAGGTCTTATGTGTGGTTGTTGTGATGATATGACAGTGAGGTACAGGATCATTTAATATTCCTTTGGCTATTAATCCAGACGGGTGAGAAATATCTGCAAGTAATAATGCTTTGATAGAGTCTGCAATTTCTCTAAATCTCTTGAAATCAATATCCCTGGAATAAGCAGAGGCACCTGCAATAATCATTTTAGGCAATTCTTTGTTTGCGATTCTTTCTATCTCGTCATAATCTAACATTCCTGTGGTTTCATCTACTCCGTAAAAAACGGGATTATAAAGTCTACCTGAAAAGTTTACACTAGAGCCATGGGTTAGATGACCTCCGTGTGCTAAATCAAAACCAAGTATCGTATCACCAGGCTTCAAGCAAGCAAAAAACACAGCAGAATTAGCTTGACTTCCAGAATGAGGCTGAACATTTGCCCAACAAGCACCAAATAATTCTTTTGCTCTGGAAATAGCTAGGGTCTCAATTTCATCAACAACTTGACAACCACCATAATATCTTTTTCCAGGGTAACCTTCAGCATATTTATTTGTAAGTATTGATCCTGTAGCTGACATAACCTGCTCACTAGTGAAGTTTTCAGATGCTATTAGCTCTATACCCTCTACTTGACGTTTTTTTTCAACATCAATTAAATCAAAAATCTGCTTATCTTTTTGCATATTTGTAGTATATTTTTACAAGACAAAATTAAACAATTGCAAAAAAAAAATATCAGAATAAACAAGATTAATGCAATACTTATTAATAATTAATTAACAGCAATGATAAAACATCTTTTTACTCTTTTTATCCTTACAATTTTCTTTGGATGTAGTCCTATCAAAAAGATAAATAATAATGTTATATCTGGTGAATTTGACAAAGCAATAAATAAAACAATTTCTGAACTCAAAAAGACAAAAAATAAAAAGAAAATAATTCAATATGAATCAATTTTATTGGATATCTACAATCGATCAGTTATAAGTTCAAAAGATGTAATTGAAAGATTGAAAAAGGATGGCAATCCTGAATATTATGATGATATATATTTCGAGTATAATAAACTGATTAATAGAGAAAACAAACTAAAGAATATTTCAAATGAAAGATTAAAATTTGATTTTGAAAATTATGATTCAGAATTAATTAACTACAGATATAAAGCATCTGAATATTTATTAAATATTTCTAAGTCTTTAATTTCAAATAATAAAAAGTATGACTACAGAAACGCTTATGAATATTTGATGTTAATTGAATCGATCAATCCTAACTATCTTGAAACTAGATCCCTAATTAATTTGTGTTTGTTGAACGGTTCTGATAAAATATTATTGAGCTTGATTAACGATTCTAAATCTATCATTCATGAGGAATTTGAAAATGATTTGTTGAATATCAATAGTTATGACTTAAATTCAAAATGGAAGAGCTTCTACACAAAAAATAACCCCTACAAGAAAAATTATGATTATTTTATTGATTTATCATTCAAATCTTTTCTGATATCTCCTGAAAGAATTGTAGAAAAGGAAGTAGATAGAGAAAAAAATATAATAGATGGCTGGACATACCAGTTAGATTCAGATGGAAATGTAATGAAAGATAGTTTAGGAAACGACATTAAAATAGATAAAATCGTAACTATCTCGGCTAAAACCATTGAGTTTTTTCAATCAAAATCTGCTACAGTTTTAGCTGAAGTAAGATACCTAGACTCACAAAAAAATATTATCGACAAATTTCCTCTGGACAGCGAGTTTTGGTTTAGAAATATATATTTAGAGTTTTGGGGGGATATAAGAGCATTAACCAAAGGAGAAATAAAATTATCTAAAAAAAGTTTTATACCATTTCCGTCGGACGAAATTTTAATTTATAATAATTCCGAAAACATTAAAAGGAAACTTAAATCAATAATAAAATCTTTTAGATGAAAAATTCAGTTAAAATTATTAACAAGAAAGCAAAATATGAATACATTCTAAATGATTCATATATTTCTGGTATTGTGTTAACTGGATCAGAGATAAAATCAATCAGAAATAGTAAAGTTTCTATCAGGGAAAGTTTTTGCAAATTTACAAATGATGAACTTTTTATTATAAATATGAATATTGAAAAATACGGGTTTTCAAATGATGAAACATATAATGCAAAAAAACCTCGTAAATTACTCTTAAACAAAAAAGAACTAAGTAAGCTAAAGAAGTCAATTCAGCAAAAAGGATCATCGATAATTCCTTATAAAATTTTTATAAATGAAAAAGGATTAGCTAAATTAGAAATTTTCACAGCTACAGGTAAAAAACTTTACGACAAAAGATCTTCAATAAAAGAAAAGGAAAATAAAAGAAGTCTCGACAGAATTAATAAAAAGAAAAATTAAATTTTATTTTTCAGCATTGGAACAAACTGAAAATCACCAAAATTTTCAACATCAAATTCTGATGCAGATTTTTTTAAATAAAGGACCATTTTCTGTGTATTTTCACCGACAGGTATTACCATTCTACCTCCAATTTTTAATTGTAAAAGTAACTTCTCAGGAATTTTTGACGCTCCAGCAGTAACTATTATACCATCGAATAGTTCTTCTTTTTGATATCCCTGATAACCATCTCCGTATATCATTTTCTTTGGAAAATAATTGATTGATGGTAAAAAAGCTGATGTTTTTCTGTAAAGCTCTCTTATTCTTTCGATTGTAAATACCTTTGCCCCCATTTCGCATAAAACAGCGGCTTGATAGCCACTTCCAGTACCTATTTCAAGAATTTTATCTCCTTTATTTATCTCAAGAAGTTGAGTCTGAAAAGCAACTGTAAAAGGTTGGGAAATTGTTTGCCCTGAACCAATAGGAAATGCTTTATCTTGATAAGCATGATCAATAAAACTCGAATCCATAAACAAATGCCTTGGAACCTTTGAAATAGCATCTAAAACTTTAACATCCTTTATTCCTTTGTTAGATAATTCTTCAACAAGTTTATTCCTAAGTCCTTTATGTTTAAATGAGTCAACCATTAAATTATTTAAATTTAAAACATATTAGTCTCAAAATATTAAATTTGTAAAAAAATATGTATGCTTAAAGCCGGTGTTGTAGGATGTGGTCATTTGGGAAAAATTCACACAAAGCTGCTATTTCAATCTGAAAATTATAAACTCATAGGCGTTTATGATATTAATGCAGAATTATCTAATGAAATAGCAAAAGAATATGGATGTAAAGCATATACTAGTTTTGAAGAGATGTTAAATGATATCGAAGTATTAGATATTGTTACTCCTACAACTTTTCATTTCAATTATGCTAAAAAAGCTATTGACAAGAGAATACACTTATTTATAGAAAAACCTGTTTGCTCAAATACTGAAGAATCCACAGAGTTACTCAGGCTATCGGAATCTAATAACATTAAGATACAAGTTGGACATGTTGAGAGATTTAATCCTGCTTACATTACAGTTGAAGAAAACATTAGCAAACCTATGTTTATCGAGTCTCATAGATTAGCTAAGTTTAACCCAAGAGGAACTGATGTTTCAGTCGTACTTGATTTGATGATTCATGACATTGATATAATATTAAGCTCTGTTAAATCACCAGTTAAAACAATTTCATCTAACGGAATTTCGGTTATTAGTGACTGTCCTGATATTGCAAATGCTAGAATAGAATTTGAAAACGGTTGCGTAGCTAATTTAACTGCTAGTAGAGTATCCCTGAAGAATATGAGAAAAACCAGGTTTTTTCAATCAGGCAAATATATTTCTGTTGATTTCTTAAAACGAGAAGCAGAAGTTATAGAAATTGATGAAAAAAAATCTGAATTACCAATTATGATACTTGAGGCAGAAAACGGAAAAAAGAAGAAAATTTATTTTAGTAAACCTGAGATATCTGAAAATAACGCCATTTTGGATGAATTAAACAGCTTTGCACTATCAATAAAAAATAATGAAAAGCCTAGAGTTGATATTTCTGACGGTCATAATGCATTAGATGTAGCTATTAAAATAATTAAAAACTTCAAATAAATATGAAAAATATTTCTGTAATTGGATCTGGAACAATGGGAAATGGAATTGCCCAGACATTTGCTTTATTCAATTTCAATGTTAAATTATATGATATAAACTCGGAAAACCTAAAAAAAGGTGAACAAACCATTTTGAAAAATCTTCAAAGAATGGTAAATAAAGAAAAAATCACCGAATCTGAGGCAGAAAACTCCGTAGGTAATATTGAATACACATCTGACTTTAATTCAATCTTGAACGCAGATTTGGTAATTGAAGTTGTAAGCGAAAATTTCAAATTAAAAAAATCAATTTTCAAAGAACTTGACTTGAAATGTCCAAAGAATACAATTATAGCCTCAAATACTTCATCAATTTCTATAACAAAATTAGCTGAAGCTACAACAAGAAAAGATAAAGTAATTGGTATGCATTTCATGAATCCTGTTCCTATCATGAAGTTGGTAGAGGTTATTAATTCTAAATATACAAGTAAAGAAACAACTGATATGATTATAACTCTTTCAGAACAACTAGAAAAAATTCCACTAGTGGTAAATGATTTTCCTGGATTTATTTCAAATAGAATATTAATGCCTATGATAAATGAAGCAATAGAATCCTTAGATCAAGGTGTCGCTGACGTCAAAAATATTGACGGAATAATGAAGTTAGGTATGGGGCATCCAATGGGTCCGTTACAACTTGCAGATCTGATTGGATTAGATGTTTGTAAATCAATTTTAGAGGTGATGCTTGATGGATTAAAAAATCCAAAATATAGACCTAATAAGCTATTAATAGAATTGGTTAATAATGGGAAATTAGGAATTAAGTCTGGTGAAGGCTTTTATGATTATTCTGATTCAAAAAAAGCTGAATTTGTTTCTAAAAGATTTAGTTAATGGTAAATAAAAATATTATTAGAATAATTTCAGATATTCCTGAAAATGTCAGGTTAGTTGCCATTTCAAAAACAAAATCTGCTGAAGATATTATGATGGCTTACGAAACAGGTCAAAGAGTATTTGGAGAAAATAAAATTCAAGAAATGTCTGCTAAATACGAAGATTTACCAAAAGACATAAAATGGCATATGGTTGGTCATGTACAAAGCAATAAAATAAAATACATGGCGCCATATGTCGATTTAATACACGGAATTGACTCTTTAAAATCAATAAAAATTTTAAACAAAGAAGGCGCTAAAAATAATCGTATTTTGAATTGCTTGTTACAACTAAAAATTTCTAAAGAAGAATCTAAATTTGGACTTAGTGAAAAACTATTTAAAGAAATAATTTATTCAGATGAGTGCAAAGAGATGAAAAATGTAAAGATTAAGGGACTTATGGCCATGGCTAGTAATACAAACGCAAAATCAATTATTAGATCTGAATTTGTTCATGCTAAGAAGATATTTGATGAAATTAACAATAGAGATAAAAGTTTCAAAATTTTATCAATGGGTATGAGTAATGACTATAAAATTGCGATTGAATGCGGAAGCAATATGATTAGATTGGGAAGTTTAATTTTTGGTGAAAGAAACTACTGATATTATTTATACAATTATTGACATAGAAACAACCGGAGGTAAATTCAATGAGGAAAAAATAACCGAAATTGCAATTTTTAAATTGTCTAATAACGGTAATATCTCCAAATACCATAAATTGATTAATCCTGAAAAAAAAATACAACCATTTGTAGAAAAACTTACAGGATTGAATAATAAAATGTTAGAAAATAAACCTGTTTTTAGTGAAATTTCTCAAGAAATTAATTCCTTTACAAAGGGATGTGTTTTTGTTGCTCATAATGTTAAATTCGATTACAGAGTTTTAAAAAAGGAGTTTTCAAGAATTGGTATTAAATTTCAACGTGAATTACTATGTACGATTGAATTATCAAAAATTGTTTTTCCTGAAATGAAATCATACAGTCTGGGTAAATTAGTTTCAAATCTAGGAATTGAAATCAAAAATAGACATAGGGCCGATGGAGATGCAGAGGCAACACTTAATTTATTTGTATTGCTAACAAAAAATATTAAAAGAGATAAACTCGATAAACTTGTAAGTTTTGAAAATGAATAAATTTTTAATAACGATTGTTGGACCAACAGCTATAGGAAAAACATCACTTGCAATTAAATTAGCAAATCATTACAAAACTGAAGTAATATCCGCCGATTCTAGACAGTTTTACAAGGAATTAAATATTGGTACTGCTAAACCAACAAGTGAAGAGCTATCTTCAGTAAAACATCATCTAATAAATAACATTTCAGTAACGGATGACTATGATATTTCTCAATTTCAATCAGATGCCAGAGAAAAAATAAATAATCTTTTTAAAATGAAGGATTTTGCAATTATGGTTGGTGGTTCTGGTCTTTATATTGATAGCGTTTTATATGGAATTGATGAAATCCCAAAAGTTGACATCTCGATAAGAGAAAATTTAAATGAAGAATTCAATAATAACGGTTTAAAAAATTTAATCACAAAGCTTAAAAAACTTGATCCAATAACTTACAAAAAAATTGATTTGAATAATCATAGAAGAATAATAAGAGCACTAGAAGTGACAATATCTTCAAATAAACCATATTCTTCCTTTTTAAATAGCTCTGAAAAACAATCAAAATATAATGAAATAATTATAGGATTAGATTGTGATAGACCAAAGCTTCATTCTCTTATTAACTCTAGGGTTGATATTATGATAAAAAAAGGGCTTGTAAATGAGGTTAATGCACTGATTAAGTATAAAAAATTAAATGCCTTAAATACAATAGGTTACAAGGAGATATTTGAATATTTAGAAAACAAGATAAATTTATCGGAAGCAATTGATAAAATTAAGACAAACTCTAGAAGATATGCGAAGAGGCAATTAACGTGGTTTAAATCAAACAAAAAAGTAAATTGGTACAGTTATGATTACGATTTAAAAGTTATGTTAAATATGATTAAATCTTTCAAATCTATTCAACAATCAACCTGAAGCCTTCTCCGTGAATATTATTGATACTAACCTTGGAATCTTTTTGAAGCTGTTTTCTGAGTTTTGCAATGTAAACATCCATACTTCTTGAAGTAAAATAATTATCATCATGCCATATTCTTGTCAAAGCTAATTCTCTTGGCATTAAGTCATTTATATGTATTAATAATAATTTTAGCAACATATTTTCCTTTGGAGACAATTTAACCGCAGATTCATCCTTGTATTTTAGATGTCTTAGTTTTGAATTAAAATAAAATGAACTAAAATTAAATTCAGTCTCTTCAGAGTCTATAACTGATGATAATTTATTTCGCTTTAATATTGCTTTAATTTTAAATAATAAAACATCACTGTCAAATGGTTTTTTAAGGTAATCATCTGCTCCAACTTTATAACCTTTTAATACATCTTCCTTCATTGACTTAGCTGTCAAAAAAATTATGGGGATATCTGCTGAAACACTTCTAATTTCAGTTGCTAAAGTAAACCCATCTTTATAAGGCATCATAACATCCAAAATACATAGATTAAATTCAAATTTTTTAAATTTTTCAAACCCCTCCATGCCATTTTTAGCCAAAATCACATCATATTCGTTCATTTTAAGAAAATCTCTTAATATGATTCCAAAATTTGGATCATCTTCAACTAATAATATTCTTTTCTTGTTATTCATGTGTAATTATTTGGTTAATGTATTTAATTGTATTGTAAACTTACTTCCCTTACCAACAGCACTGTCAACAGTGATATTTCCGTTATGAAAAGCAATAATTTTTTTAACATAAGCTAATCCTAATCCATGACCCTTCACATCATGTAAGTCTCCGGTTTGTTTTCTGTAAAATTTTTCAAATATTTTTGANTGTACAGCTTTATTCATTCCAATTCCATTGTCTTTGATCTCAATAAGGATTCTGTCCCCAATATTTAATGTTTTGATGAAAATTTCAGGGCTATTATCGTTGTATTTTATTGCATTATCCAAAATGTTAACCATAACATTTATTAAATGAGTCTCATTTCCGATAACCATAGAATTATCTGCATCTTTTTCAGTGATAATANTTCCGTTATTATTGTCTACAATCAAACTGACATGAGATATAGCTAAATCTATAATTTCATTAATATCTTGCTTAGTTTTTTCAATATTAAGTTGGTTTCTCTCCAGATGGCTAATCGTCAGAACATTCTCAACTTGATCATGCATTCTATTATTTTCATCATAAATCATCTGAAGATACTTTTTAACCTTTTCTTTATTGACTATTGTTTTAGGGTTTTTGATAGCTGATAAAGCAAGATTTATAGTTGCAATTGGTGTTTTAAACTCATGAGTCATATTGTTTATAAAGTCTGTCTTTATCTGGGAAATTTGTCTTTGTCTTAATAACAAAAGAATAGTAGTCACATAGGCTATTATAATAATTGATGTAAAAATGATTGAAGTAATAATAACCGAAACCAAAGATCCCAATAAAAAGGGAGTTCTTCCAGGAAATGCAACCTTCAAGGAATAATTACTCAAATCATTTTCATCTTTAAAAATAAGTGATGAGTAACTTTGGGTTGATAAATCAAATTTTTCAGATGATATTTTGGTAATACTATCCTGTTTGAAGATTGCGTATTCAAAATCAAGATTAATATTCATTCTTTCTAGATTTCTTTCTATGATTTTTTCAAATTTATTAATGTCACCAATTCTATCTTCAATTGGATTCCTTTTTGAAATATCATTGTACGCAGATTCAAANAAGACCTCTTTACTTTTTGATATTTTTCCAACTTTTAATAAAAATTGCTCTGGGCTTAAATTATCTTCAATTCTTCTGTTAGAAANCACCTTTTCTTCACGCTGATTAGAAAGTCTCTTNATAGAAATATTTTCACGGTCTGAAATTACATCAATAATGTCATCATAATAGCTTTTAGTCTTAGGGATTATTAGATTTTCTTCAATAACACCATTTTTATAAATTATAGTTTCTCTTTTTTCGNGATTTTCGTCAATAATTATTAAATTTTGAATTGACAANGTATCAACATCAACAANAGCCTCATTTGCTATNAGATCTCGGAATTTTCGAACATATTTTCTAAATTCATTTNTTTCTANATCAGAAGTAGTTTCCTCAAGGACATANTTTACATTAATCGANAATTGCTTATNATTCTCTTCGTAATTTTTTAAAATAAAAAAGTATTGTATAAATATTATACCNATTAACGATACACTCATCAAAACCAGAAGTAATACAAATATCCTTTTACTCATATNCCAAATTTATCATTTAATCAAAGACAAATTTTGATATTTAATAAAACATTAACAATATAAATCAAATTAGAGAAGTATGAATATTTAATAATTNATTATANAATTTATTTTTTGATATATTTTCTATACAAAAATCTGATTTTGAACACTTTAGCTCTTGGGATAACTGATTATTTAAAATTCTCCTTANCTTATCTTCTGAATAATTTTCTCTATTATTAATTCTNTCAAGAATAAGATTTANTGGGGTTTTTATACAGATTATTTTATCAAAAATATGTTGAGANTTNTTTTCAAAAATTAANGCAGCCTCATANACAATGTATTTAGAATTCTGTTTAGANATCCAAATATTAAAATATTCATGNACNCTTGGATGAACAATNTTATTAATATGANTCAATAACATTGAGTCATAAAATATTTTTTCAGAGACAAATTCTTTATTTAGTTTACCATTTAAATATGNCGATTCACCAAGCAGATTTNTAATTTGATTTTTTAAATTATCATCNTTCTCCATTATTTCTTTTGCGCAATCATCTGCAATAAATACAGGAACTCCCAAATCTTTTAAATATAAAGCAGCTGTAGTTTTACCACTTCCAATTATTCCAGTAAGACCTATTTTTTTCATTCTAAAATGATTAATTGAACTTGATTTGAACTAAGCCTTATGTTCTTAATAAAATCTGGTTTTTTGGTTAATTTTGGTGAGAGAGTACTTTCATTCTTATCAAAAATACACTCAATTCTAAAATCTATTGGAGTGGTTTTTTTATAGTTTTCTACACTGATAAAATACTTAACCAAAAGCTCTTTAGGATAGAAATTATATTTAAGATCAGTATTNCCNAGAATAGTTACNGGNATTGAAATGATTTCTTCNGTNTANTGGTCAACTTCTAGNTCATACTCNACAGANCTAAAATCAAATTTAAGGTTATCATATGGCGGCTTCAAAAGATTTAAATCAATTTTAATATCTGAATCAACATTANTTAATCTTANAAGTTCAGTATCTATGTAATCTATTTTTTCTAAAATATCTTTGGGTCCTAAAATTGTGACATANTCATTAGTCATTGAAAAGGACTTAAATGANTCATAACCAGACTTGTAATCAATTGAAATATTTGGTTTAATNTTTTTGTTTTGAGAAATATATTGGTCNTAGTAAAAAAATAANGAATCCTCTGAAATGGTTAAAAGTTGAANTGATGAATCAAAAGANAACTTTGTNTCATTAAAATTTTCTTTTTGATTCCATAAAAATGTATTATTNGATTCTTTTAATTTTTTCACAGANATATTAANACTNGGNGTCTCAAAATANTATTTAGCTAAATTAAANCCATACCCCCTAACCTTTAGCATAACTGAATCATGTGATTTATCNTAAACAACTTTATCNTTTGGCAAATCCGTTAAAACCAACTTAAAAAGAATATCCTTATCATATGTNGATGTTAATTTTCCGACTAATGATGANGAAATTGCAAGTATCAAAAAAATAANAAATACATTAAACTTACCNTGACTAGAAAAAACTTTCATTATGATTAATTAAAAAAACATTTTAGGAAATATACTTTCAATTTTTTTATTTGGAAAAATATTTATCAATATTAATGATCTGACAAAACCATATCCGTATCCAATAAACTGAATCAATGTTGTTATGATTGATAAAAAACCTACCCATATATTATTTTTTATTGACGACAGTATAAAAACAAACAAGAAATAAAATGAGTAAATAGTAAATATCAAACTTTCTATTTTAAGTAACACTAAGATTATTGAAATGAAAAATACAAATGAAAATATTGGTGGGAACCAATATGTAATTTTTCTGGTGTCAGGAAATTTATGGTTTAGGATGCTTCTTGCAACTCCAAACTTGTAAACCTGTTTAAAAAAACTTTTAATCGAAACCCTACGTTTGTGAAATACCTTCAAATTTTCATAGAGTACGGTTCTAAAACCTGCTTTTTGGAGTCTTATGGAGAGATCAGGATCTTCACCTGGATGAATTTTACCAAATCCTCCACTTTTTAAAAAAGCTTCCTTAGAAATCCCCATATTAAAACTTCTGGGCTGGAAATTCTTACTTCTACTTCCACCTCTTAGATGACCAGTCGTTATCAACGAAGTCATTGAAAAACTGACCGCCTTTTGAAAATTATTGAAAGAACTATGTGAATCATCAACTCCACCAAAACATTCTGAAAAATTATTTGATAAATTATTTATTAAAATTGTACAATAATTTTCAGGAAGAATTATGTCAGAATCTAAAATTATAAAATAATTCCCTTTTGCTTTTTTCATTCCAAAATTTCTGCTATCTCCAGGCCCTGAATTGTCTTTATAGTAGTATGAAATATTTAGATTTTTGTAATTCTTTATGATTTTATCACATTTATTTGAAGAGCCGTCCTCTATAATCACTATTTCAAAATCCTTGACTCCTTTTTGAACCGAAAAACTGTTAAGAAGCTCATCTATTTCATTTGGCCTATTAAAAAACCGGAATTACAAATGATATATCCTTTAAAAGCATATTCAAAATTAGTCAATTATATACAAAAAAAGGGTCTAGACATTCTAAACCCTTTTTTGAAGAAAATTCTTAAATTTAATTTATAATTAATTTTGAAGTATTAGACTTACCATCAATTGTTACCCTAGTCATATAGAATCCAGTCTCTAAAGCTGATATATCTAATTTATCACCAGTAATTGAAGTTGAAAGTACTTTTCTGCCATTAAGATCAAAAATATCAATAAACTTATCTCCAGAAAGTGATGAAACTATTGAAACATAGTTATCACTTACAGGATTTGGATAAATTCTAAGATCATAAATCTCATTTTCTAAAATTGATAAACCAGCACAACTAAAATTAAATGTTACAGGACCTCCTTGTACAGAACCATCAGCTGCTAAATATACATTTATTGTGCCATCAACAGATGTGTATGTACCACTTTGTTCACCAGAAATAGGCCCATATAATAACTCACCTGATCCGTCAGTTATATATATCCAGTCATAATTATTTTCTGTTGTTCCAGACAATGTAACCGA